>NZ_JAKUFF010000033.1:0-45316 GCF_022663305.1 Bacillus cereus group sp. BfR-BA-01408
AATCGATTACGCATTTTAATATAAATTGTTTGTTCCAATTTCCATTCACCTCTTCACTCTTCCTCGTAGTTGTAGTATGGTTATTCAATTTTTTTCTAATACAATTTTTTCATAAAAAAACATCTGTACCATTTCGGTACAGATGTTTTTTAGTTTATGCTTTTTTCTTAAATAAATTTGCAATGCTTAATGCGAGCCCTCCCCAAATGACTACTATTCCAATAACCATCATCATAATCGCCGATCCACTCATTATGAAACACCTCGATCTTTCCATTCTTTTTCAAGCTTAGCAGAATCTGAATGTATTTGTGCATTCCATTTCTTTAAACTAATGATTAGCGCAATGATAAGGAACGCTGCTGCAATTGACCAACCATATGTTACGACAAACTCCGTTGAGTAACCTCCATAGTTCTTTTTAATATTTTGGATTGTACCATCAATTAACATGTACCCTAACATAAGCGGAGTAATAACGAGTAAACTCACCCTCCAAAACGTCCCTAACTTAATATCAGATACGAAGTTTGCGTGGTTTTGATAAACCGGTAAACGACGTAAAATGAGTCCTATCGTAACTACTTCCGCTAGAGCAATTGTAATTAATCCGAAGTTATTAGCGAAGTAATCCACAACATCTAAGAACATAAGCCCGCCACGTGTCGCAAAAACGAGAGAAACGAGTACGAGAAGCGTCCCCATAATTCCAATTGTTTTCTGGCGGCTTAAGCTAAACTTTTCAGATACGGCAGCAAAACAAACTTCCGCAAGCGAGATGAGGGATGTAATTCCGGCAACCGTTAATGATAAGAAAAATAATACGCCAAATAAAGATGACATCGGTAATTCATTAATAATTTGCGGGAATACTACGAAAGCAAGCCCTACACCAGCACTTGCTACTTTATCAACTGGTACTCCCATATTGTTTGCCATAAATCCAAGAGCCGCAAAGACCCCAATCCCTGCTAATAATTCAAATCCTGAGTTTGCAAACCCAGTAATAAAAGCGTTATTTGTTGTATCTGAGTTTTTCGGTAAATAACTAGAATACGTAATCATAATTCCGAATGCTAAAGATAAGCTAAAGAAGATTTGACCGTAAGCAGCAAGCCATACTTTTCCGTCAAAAATACGACTCCAATCTGGTTTAAAGAATGCATCTAATCCTTGCATCGCACCTTCCATCGTCACTGCACGAACTACGATAATAAGGAACATAACAACTAGTAAAGGGATGAAAATACGGTTCACAACTTCGATTCCTTTTTTAACTCCTTTAAAAGCAACACCAAGCACAATAATCCAAACGAGAGCTAGTGGAATTAATACTTCCGGTACGAGCCCTCCAAACTGTCCAGGTTTATCTGCAACATGTAAATACTCTTTAAATAAAAATGATTCCGTGTCTTTCCCCCATGCGCCAGTAATTGCAAAATACGTATAAGAAATAGACCAAGCAATAATTACTGCATAATATGTTGAAACGATAAACGTTACACACATTTGCCACCATCCGATGAATTCAGCACGCGGATGAATACGAAAGAACGTAAGTGGCGCTGAACCACGGTGACGATGCCCAAGAGCAAATTCAAACGCCAATAATGAAATCCCAGTCGTTAATAATGCGAATAAGTACGGTAAAAAGAATGCGCCTCCTCCATTTTCATACGCCGTATAAGGAAAACGCCATATATTTCCTAATCCAACGGCAGAGCCGACCGCTGCAAAAATGAATCCAGCCCTCGTTCCCCATTGTTGCCTCGTTTCCATATTTCCTTCCCCCTTTGTGACAAGTTCATAACTGGATTATATTTTAAATTTACTAAATTATCAATAAATTCTGTTAATTTTTAAGAAAGTTTACAATCTCCTCCTATTAAAGTCATAAAAAAAGATCGAATAGATAGCTATTCATCTATTCGATCTTTCATCTGTTTTAATATTTTCTTTTCAAGTCTTGAAACTTGCACTTGCGAAATACCTATTCGCTCTGCTACTTCTGATTGAGTTTGGTCTTTATAATAGCGTAAATATACAATTAAACGCTCTCTCTCATCTAATTCTCTAATTGCTTCTTTTAAAGCAATTTTATCAAACCATTTCGTTTCAGATTGATCTGCAATTTGATCTAAAATAGTAATTGGATCTCCGTCGTTTTCATACACCGTTTCATGTATGGATGAAGGGGCACGACTCGCTTCTTGCGCCAGAACCACTTCCTCTGGCGTTAGTTCTAACGCTTCAGCTACTTCATTAATCGTTGGAGCCCTTCCGAATTCTTTCGAAAGCTCGTCTCTCATCTTTCGAATTTTGTTTCCTGTTTCTTTTAAAGACCTACTTACTTTCACTGATCCATCATCACGTAAAAATCGTTGTATTTCGCCAATAATCATGGGAACTGCATATGTTGAAAATTTCACGTCGAAAGATAAATCAAATTTATCTACCGATTTTAAGAGCCCAATACATCCAATTTGAAACAAATCGTCTGGTTCGTATCCGCGATTAAGAAAACGCTGCACAACCGACCATACGAGACGCATATTACTTTGAACAATTGTATCTCTTGCTTGTTGATCTCCATCTTGACTTTTTTGAATTAACGCTTTTAGCTCGTGGTCCTTTAACTGAGGTTTCTTCTTCTCATTTTTGACCTCTATGTCCATAGGCTATTCTCCTTAATTGCATAGAGCGTTACTATTTGATAAGTATTTTGTCAAATGGATTGTTGTCCCGAAAGATTCGTTTGAAATAACTTCTACTTCATCCATAAAATTTTCCATGATAGTAAATCCCATTCCGGAACGCTCTAATTCAGGTTTAGTTGTAAAAAGGGGTTGTCTCGCTTCATCTAAATTAAAGATGCCAATCCCTTCATCTCGAATCGTGAGTTTCACCATTGCTTCTTCCAAAATTACAGAAATATAAACAACACCTTCTGCATTTCCTTCGTACCCATGAATAATTGCATTCGTAACCGCTTCTGACACAACTGTTTTAATCTCTGTAAGTTCTTCCATCGTAGGATCTAGTTGTGCAATGAAAGCAGCTACTGTAACGCGAGCGAACGATTCATTTTGACTTAATGCTGAAAATTGAAGGTTCATTTCATTTCTCATTTATGCCACCCCCAACGTCGCGAGCGCATGCGCTTCACTTTCTTCTAAGCGAACAATTTTAAATAAGCCCGACATTTCAAATAAACGTTTAACAGGCGGTGAAATTGCACAAACAACCATTTCTCCACCTAATCCCTTTACATGCTTATATCGGCCTAATATAACACCTAAACCAGAACTATCCATAAACGATAAGTTCTCTAGGCTCAAAACAATATGATGAACACCATGTGTCTCAATCATATCTGTTACTTTCGTTCGCAACTCTTCAGCAGTATGATGATCTAATTCACCCGCTAGCCTCACACATAGGACGTCACGTTTTACTTCTAATTGCATGGAAAGACTCACACGATTTCCTCCTTATGCTCAAACTTTACTCATTTACATACATAAAGATTTTCGTGATACAACATAAGAATCCTTCTTACTGACAAAAGAAGAACTATTTCGCCATAAAGTGAAACCATTCAGCAATTATTTACTTACATACGAATAGAAAAGCGGCAAAATGTTTGCCGCTATTTTGATGTTGAAAACATCCCAAAACTTCTTTTAAATAACTCCCACCAGCTCGCTGCAGCAACATCTTCTTTTGCTACAATTGTTTGTTTTAATAAAACATCTTTATCTTTTTTAATAACAAGTGTACCAAGTGCATCGCCCTTTTTAATCGGCGCTTTCACTTTCTTTTCAGCAATTACTTCTTGCTTTACCTTGTCCATATTTTCGCCCTTCTTCATAAGAAGAGATACATTGTCTGACGCAACTAAATCTACTTTTTCTTTCTTCCCTTTTCCTACTTGGACAGTCTTAATTTTTTCGCCTCGTGTATACAATTTCTTTGTCATATATTGACCAAATGCGTAGTCAAGAAGCTTCGTTACTTGATTGTTCCGTTCTTTTGATGTAGGTGCTCCCATAACAACTGAAATAACACGCATCCCATTCTTTTCAGCCGATGCTGTTAAACAATATTTTGCTTCTGTCGTAAAGCCCGTTTTTACACCATCTACTCCAGGATAAAAACGCACTAACTTATTCGTATTAACGAGCCAAAACTTCTTATCTGTATCTTCACGTAAATAGTCTTCGTATTTTCCTGTGTATTTGCGAATAAGTGGGTACTTCATCAATTCTTTCGCCATTATAGCCATATCATTTGCTGTGGAATAATGATCTTTAGCCGGAAGACCTGTCGGATTTTGAAAATGAGTATTTTTCAGTCCTAAATCTTTCGCTTTTTTGTTCATCATATTTACAAAACCTTCTTCTGAACCAGCGATATGCTCCGCTACTGCAACAGACGCATCATTTCCAGATGCAATTGCAATACCCTTTAGCATTTCATTTACGGTCATCTCTTCTCCAGGCTCTAAAAAGATTTGTGATCCACCCATTGAAGCTGCATGCTCACTTGCTCTCACTTTATCGGTCAGTTTTAGTTTTCCTTT
This sequence comes from Bacillus cereus group sp. BfR-BA-01408, assembly GCF_022663305.1. Taxonomy (NCBI): domain Bacteria; kingdom Bacillati; phylum Bacillota; class Bacilli; order Caryophanales; family Bacillaceae; genus Bacillus; species Bacillus cereus group sp. BfR-BA-01408. The sequence goes on from NZ_JAKUFF010000033.1 coordinate 4,583, forward strand.
TTCAACTTGTTCCATAATTAATAGCATTGTCATAATCTTCGTCATACTAGCAGGTGGTAACTTCTCATTTGGATTTTTATCAAACAAAACTTTACCTGTATCTTGTTCAATTACAATTGCTGATGACGCTTGTTCCGCTAACTTCGGTGTTGTTTCTTCTGTTTTCTCCTGCTTCGTCTTCTCAGATTGTGCGAAACTAACTGAAGTACCAGAAAGCAATAACATGAAACAAACAAGTATTCCAAAAACTCGCTTCATGACTAACCCTCCATTCTATATCAAACCTATTTTTTCCAATTCACTGTTTTTTAATACCATATTTTTCTAACATTTTCAGTTGACAAACACATTCATCACCTTTATTGTATTAAGTGTATTACACATAGTAGTACACTTAATACAAGTCAGAAAGGAGACATTGCTCTTGCATATTCAACTTGATCCAAGAAGCAACACTCCGATATGGGAACAAATTGTTCAAAATATAAAAGAACTCGTATTAAAGAACATGTTAGCTCCAAGTGACAAACTACCTTCTGTACGGGAACTCGCTTCTTTACTCGTTATAAATCCAAATACAGTGAGTAAAGCGTATCAAGAGTTAGAGCGACAAGGGATTATTGAAACATTACGAGGAAAAGGAACATTTGTATCCCAATCGATTACCCCAACATTAGACGAAAGGAAAATCGCTATGGTTGAAAAGCAATTTCATCAATTACTATTAGAAGCCTCTTATCTTGGTGTTACGAAAGATAAAATTCATGATTGGATAGATTCATACTATAAAGAGATTGGAGGAAATGCGAATGCTGAAAGTGACAAACTTGAAGAAGACAATTGATAATCAAACAATTTTAGACGATGTTTCTTTCACATTGCAAAGAGGAAATATCATCGGATTACTCGGAAGAAACGGTGCGGGGAAAACAACTTTATTACGAACGATGGTCGGCATTTTAGACCCTGATGAAGGATGTGTTACATATGAGGATACCGACATTCATAAGAATCCTGAAACGAAACAAAAAATCGTATATGTTCCGGATTCTACTAACATACTGAACGGCTATACGGTAAAAGAAATTGTAAAGTTTTATAAATCAGTTTATGCCGCATTTGATGAAGCATATTTCTATGAACTGTTAGAACGTTTTAACTTACCAAACAAACGAATTCGTAGTTATTCAAAAGGAATGAAAGCACTGCTTGCTATCATTTTAGCGGTTTCTACAAAGGCAGAATATATCATTTTAGATGAACCGACAAATGGGCTTGATCCTATCGTTAAACGGCAGATCCTCCAATTTCTCGTTGGAGAAGTTGCAGAAAAAGAAATTACCATTTTCATCTCAACTCACCATTTAGATGAAGTGGAACAAATTGCAGATACAATTATTATATTAAAAGGCCATACTATAGCTTCTATTACATCACTAGACGATGCAAAATCACAATTTGCTAAAATCCAAGTAGCTTATGAACGTTCACTACCTCAAAAACTAGAAAACTTAAGCAATATTAAAATATTAAATCAAACAGGAAAAGTATATACAATCTTAATTGAGGGAAATGTGGCTACAACACTGGAAAAGTTTTATAAAGAACAACCGCTGCTCATTGAAGAATTAACAATGTCGCTTGAAGATGTCTTCGTTACGACACTGGAGGAGGATGGGTATGTTTCATAAAGCGTTATGGATGTGGAATTGGAAGCGCGGAAAATATGCTGTGTTACTATTCTTCTTTAGTTCGCTTTACTTGTTATCTTTTGGATACTATAGAAGTGCTCAGATGGAACTCGATAAATATTACGAATTACAAGAAAAAGGGAAACAGTATTATTATTTTTATACCTTTTCGCAAGGGGAAGGTAATAGTTTTTGGTTAACTGTTCTTATCATTGCTTTAGCCTGCTTATTGATAGGATGGGAACGTAGCAACCAATCGAATACACTACTTATGACATTGCCATTTAAAAGAAAAGATGTTTTCTTATCTAAATGGGCTTTCGGTTCATTTTGTATTGTGGGCTCATTACTTATCAATTGGGTTCTTATGTATGTTATTTATAGAACAACTATTCATTTTGATTATCAATCTTTTAGTCCGTTTCATCGATACTTTCTTTATGCGATAGTTTCTTATGTTGCAGTCTATACAGCTGCCTTATGTATCGGTACTTTTACTGGAAGCATCGTTTCGCAGATTATTTTTTGTATTCCATGGTTACTAGCAGGGGTTACATTTATTACATTACTATACACTTTTACAACTAACCATTTATACGCTGCAAATATTAAAAATGAAAACTTATATCGACAACTTTATGAAATCAATCAAAAAACAAATACAGCTGCACCAATTAGTCATTTTTCTATCAATTATTACTATGATCCGGAATCCCGTAAGATCGAGAACAATCCAACTACTTTAAGAAATCCAGCATCTCATATATATTATTCAGCCAAATCAATGTTAGTACCTATTTTCTATACGATATTTTATTTACTACTTGGGACATATTTATATACACGATCGCCAAATGAAAACGGTCAGAAGATATTTATTTTCCAAAAGCATTTACGAATATGGATATGGGGGACAACCATTTACTTTGCATTACTAGGCGGCTATAAAATAAACCATTTTCATTTCTTACCTAGCTACTATATCGGTTTGTCTCTAACTGGAATCATTACTTATGTTATATTATCACGCCTAACAAATTATAAAGTTTTTTAAAGGAGAGATCCTATGTTTCAAAAAGCACTATGGCTAAGAACGTATCACCAAAGTAAATATGTTGTTTGGTTATTTTGGCTCGTCAGCTTCTATACTTTGTCATATAACTACTATATGACTTCTATTCAAGAGCAGCAATTTCTAAATGACAATAAAAAGTGGAACTATATATATCATTACACCTTTGATTTAACACTACTAGATCCTGTCATGCTGTTAGGTAGTGTACTTATCGTGCTAGCTTTTACGTTAATTGGATGGGAAAGACAAAATAACGCTAGCGACTTACTATGGTCTATGCCCTTTAAACGTTCACACCTTTATATAACAAAGTGGTTGTTTGGAATTTGTAATATCGTCGCTGTTGTCGTTTTAAACTGGGGACTATTTGCTATTATGAAAAAGTTAACTTTTCATAATAAATATCAAGTCTTCTCCCCCTTTCACAGTTACTTTATATACATGTTAATTGTATTAATTGCTATTTATACACTTGCCTTATGTATAGGTACAATTGCAGGGAATATTATATCACAAGGATTTCTTACTATAGCTATATTAATCCTCCCAGCTTTACTTCCATCACTCATCTCAGGAGTCATTGCCGTTCACTCAAACACTGAATTTCATGAGGACAATGGTCTTGTACATGATGTGATGGAAAACATACGTATTTCTAGTCCGGCAGAAGATTTTGCTATTCGCTTTAATTACAGTCCTCAAAGTGCTTATACTGATGAAGATGGAGTACGTCATAACGAACCAAACTTTACAAAAATTCCACCGGCAAAAACATTGATTGGACCTATCGCACATATCATTGTGTTATTACCACTCGGTATATATTTATATGCCCGTTCAGTCAATGAGCGAAATGGTAACTACTTATTATATCCAAAACTACAAAAAGTAGTTTTAGCTTGTGCGATTTTCTTTGGTGGGATCGTTGGAGGTTTAATACTAAGTCGTGCGCACTCATTATCCAGCTTTTACATCGGATTTTTAGTAACTAGTTTCATTACATATTTCCTACTACCTAAAATATTAAAATGGAGAGTCTCTTGGAATTTTAAATAAAATAACCTCCTCTTATTGAGGAGGTTATTTTACATTCTCTCTCCTATCCCCATACACCATCTCTTCTTTCATCCCAAATCCATCACCATTTTGCACAATTTGCTCTGTCGGTGCAACTACACTTTCAGCAATTTTCCATTCCCCACGCTCTTTCACAAATACTTGTAGAAAATAGTTCATGCCATCTAATTGATATGCATTTTCTTTTTTCACATTATAGTGAATCGCAATGTAGTACACTTGAATATTTTCTTTTCCTATTTTTGATACGTATTGCGATAGTCTCGGTATATAGAGTGCTGCTTTCTGAAAAGATAGTTGCTTCGCTTTAACAAGCGATGAACTTGTTACATTACGTAATGTGTCCTGATTACGAATATTATCGCTATGGTGGAATAATACTGTGTTTTGCATAGAACGAACCCATAATTTTGAATATAAGACTGTATTATCGTTTTCAATGTACTTCACTTCTTTTCGCACCACTTGGATAGGCGTATCTGCGTACGTGAATGTTTGAAAATAGAAAAAACCACCAAATAAAATGGTAAGTGCAGCAATATATTTCATAATCTTTCCTCCGATCTTTTAATTAAAGTATCGGAGTTTCAAAATGTTTTTATTCAAAAGAAAAAGGATAGGAAAGCTGTCGCTCCCTATCCTCATTTATTATAATACGCGGCCAAATAGCTCTAACACCATTTCTATTTCTTGGTCGCTCCAACCTTTAAATCTCTCTTTATAATACTCTTTACGCACAGCTTCAAGTTTTTCAGTTACTTCTCTTCCGTGTTCTGTAATTTCTAAGTACACGATACGACGGTCTGAATTTGAACGTTTTCTTTCTACAAACCCTTTTCGTACGAGACGATCAGTAACAGCTGTAATATGACTGGAGGTTACGTTTACTTCACTCGCAATTTGCGAAGCCATCTGTGGACTTTTTAAAAATAATGCGCGTAATACAGAAAATTCATTATATGGCATATGTTCTGCAAAACGTGTATTAATATCATTTTGTAATAAACGTATCATCTTTCTAAATGATCCGGATAACTCTAAAATCAATGTTTCTCTTTTTTCGTTCACTAGCCTCGTCCCTTTTTTATCATATTTACACATATTATAATCTATAAATACCCTCGTTGTATATGCTTTCTTTCTTTAACATTCCCATTTATGTAACTTTTTCATACAAATTTCTTTTTTGTTCACACATATACATATAAAAAGGATGGTGATGGAAGATGCAAGGTGGAATGAACCCTTATTTACACAACGTACGTACAGCAAATACTGGTAAAGAAGCTACCATTACGGTGCAAGGTGAAGGCGTTGTGAAAGCAAAACCAAATGTCGTTATATTAACAATCGGTATTCGTACAGATCATAAAAATGTAAAACAGGCACAAGAAGAAAATGCAGTGCAATCAAAACAATTATTAGATGCACTGAAACAACTAGGTATCGCTGAAAAAAATATAGAAACCATTTCATATACGATTACGCCTCAATACGAATATATAAATGATAAAGCATTACTACAAGGATATCGTGTGGAACATTTGTATGAAATTACCGTTTTAAATGTACAAAAAGCAGGGGAAGTATATGATATAGCCGTTTCAAATGGAGCAAACGTAGCAAAAGGATTACGTTTTAGAATATCTCACCCAAATAAATATTATGAGCAAGCTCTCATTCAAGCTCTGCAACAAGCGGTAGAAAAAGCTCGTGCTATTGCGAGTACATACAATTTAAACATTAATCCTGTTCCACTCTCATTCGTTGAAGAATCTGCTCAATTACCACGGGAAGTTGCATCCTATGCTGCTTTACATGCACAAGCAGCTCCTCCCATTCAATCGGGAGAATTAGAGATCATTTCTACAATACGAGCGATTTTTACGTATTTATAAATAATTTCATTTATAAGTAAACGTTATCATTTTCCTTGTTGTAAAAACATGATGTTCTGATATAATAAAGGACGGTGAGCTCTTACAAAAGAGATATCACGGGTGGGAGAGGGATATGAAAAAGAAGGTTTAACATGAAAGGAATACTTGAAAGAACATTTAAATTAGGTTTACACGAAACATCACCAAAACAAGAAGTTTTAGCTGGAGTTACGTCATTTTTTACGATCGTATATATTATGATTGTAAATGCATCCATTTTATCCGATGCTGGCATTCCTCTTGAAGCTGGAATTTTAGCAACTGTTTTCAGTTCATTTGTCGGATGTCTGCTCATGGCATTTTGGGCAAATGCACCTGCTATTCTTGTCCCTGGTATGGGTGTAAATGCATTCTTCACGTACACTGCTGTGCATACGCTCGGATTAACTTGGCAGGAAGCATTAGCAGCTGTCTTCATCTCTGGTATTATTTTTGCAATTGCTGCGTTTACACCAATCGCTCGCGTGCTTTCAGTATCGATTCCAAAGTCACTAAAGGAAGCTATCACTGTCGGCATCGGATTATTTTTAGCATTTATCGGATTGCAAAAAGGTGGTTTAGTCGTTTCGAATCCAAATACTGCTGTTGCAATGGGTAAATTAAGTAGCCCTGTCGTTCTTGCGACCGTGCTTACTCTTATCGTTGCACTCATATTATTTATTCGTAACGTACGTGGAAACTTTTTATGGACGATTGCAATAGGAACTGGTATTGCATGGCTATTTGGCCTTGTTGATACAAGTCAAATCGGAAATAGTTCATTCTCATTCGCGAGTTACGGCGATGTGTTTGGGGCTATGTCATTTGGCAAACTTTCTTCCTTACCATTTTGGATTGCAACATTCTCCTTAAGCATGGTGCTTATTTTTGAGAACATGGGACTTCTGCACGGTTTATTAGAAGATGACCGTAAATTCCCACGTGCTTACCAAGCCAATGCAATTTCAGCAATGACATGTGGTCTATTTGGCACAAGCCCTACCGTATCAACAGTAGAGAGTGCCGCAGGTATTACTGCAGGTGGGAAGACAGGTCTGACGTCTATCGTTACAGGGTTGTTATTCTTTGCCTCATTGTTTGCACTTCCGTTTGTCAAACTAATTCCTGATAGTGCCATTGCACCAATCTTAATTATTATTGGCGGCCTGATGATTACAAGCATTCAACAAATTCCTCTGAACGATTTTTCAGAAGGATTTCCAGCGTTCTTAATTATCGTCATGATCCCGCTCACATATAGTATCGCTGATGGCATTGCGTTCGGATTTATTGCTTATCCTATCTTAAAAGTTGCTCTTGGAAAGCGTAAAGAAGTCGCACCGTCTATGTATATCATTACATGCTTATTCTTAGCCATGTTCGTATTACATGCTATTGGTTAAGTAAAAACACCGAGGAATTTTCCCTCGGTGTTTTTTATTTAAACCATCCTTTTTTATAAAACCAAGCCATCATGCCGCCGCCAATTAGTGCCATAATAAGTAAACAAATAAAATAACTATATTGTCCACCGAGCTCTGGCATATGCGTAAAGTTCATTCCATATACTCCCGCAATAAATGTTAATGGCATGAAAATAGTCGAGAATACAGTTAATGTTTTCATAATGTTATTCATATGATGCGAGTTTAATGAAAAATAGCTATCTCGAATATCTGCTGTTAACTCCCGGCTTGCTTCAATCATTTCGGTCAGTTTAAGCAAATGATCATGTATATCTTTAAAATAAATTTCATGATCACTTATACCGTAAAAACGAGTCGAATTTAAAATGCGATACAATAAATCACGCATCGGAATAATTGTACGTCTTAACTTCGATAAATCTGCACGTATATCAAATACTTCTTCTAGTACACTTCCTGCCGTTTCACCCGTTAAATTATCATCAATTGCATTTAAATGATCCTCAATGTAATATACAGGCGCAAAATAGTCATCTACAATTTGATCGATAATTGTATGCGCTACGTGTAAAGGACTATTTTTAATACGCTTCTTTTCTCCAAGCGTTTTCCATACTCTTTCAATTGCATTGTTATGAGAAAAGTGGAAAGAAACAATATAACGATCACTAATAAATAAATCAATCTCGTGCGGTTCTAATCCATCCTCACCAAATGCATGAAGAACTAAAAAGTTATATCCATCATAAAAATCAACTTTTGGCCTCTGTACATATTCTATGCAGTCTTCAATTGCAAGGGGATGGAACTTAAAATGATCTTGCAAAATGTATGTATACTCTTCTTTCGTTGGCTTATATAAATCTAGCCAATACCATACAATATGGTCTTTCTTTGTTTCCTCTAGCGAAACATCATATAATACTTCATCTGTTTTTGTTATTGCACAAATTCTAATCATATTTTCACCCATTATTATTATAAACAAAAAATAGTAAAAAAAGCCAAGGAGAAATACTCCCTGGCCCTTCTTTATTATTCAGTAACGATGCCGTGCACTAATGTTGGTGCATCTACATGCTCTTTAGAGATCTTCATGTTCTCATAAATTTTTGCTTTTACGTCTTCTACATTTTCACGGTTTGCGTAAATGGTAACAAGGGATTCACCTTTTTTCACGCTGTCCCCTACTTTTTTACGAAGCATTAAGCCAACAGCTAAATCAATTTCAGATTCCTTCGTCGCACGTCCTGCTCCTAAAAGCATTGCTGCTGTTCCGATTTCATCTGCAACGATTTCTGATACATAACCGTCTTCCTTCGCTTCCACTTCAATTTTAAATTGTGCTTGTGGTAATTTAGAAGGATCATCAACAACAGATGCATCGCCGCCTTGCGCTGATAAGAACGTTTTAAATGATTCTAGCGCCTTACCGTTGTTCATTACTTCAATTAATTTCTCACGTGCATCTTCTAGAGATGAAGCTTGTCCAGCAAGGTATACCATTTGACTTCCAAGCGTTAAACATAACTCTTCTAAATCTTTCGGTCCTTTACCTTGTAACGTATCAATTGCTTCTTGTACTTCAAGTGCGTTACCAATAGCCTCACCAAGTGGTTGACTCATATCAGAAATAACAGCCATCGTATTACGACCAACGTTATTACCAATGCGTACCATTGCTTCTGCTAAACGTTTTGCATCTTCATCTGTTTTCATAAATGCACCTGCTCCAGTTTTTACATCAAGAACAATTGCATCTGCACCAGCAGCAATTTTTTTACTCATAATTGAGCTTGCAATAAGCGGAATTGAGTTTACTGTTGCCGTTACATCACGAAGTGCATACAATTTTTTATCCGCAGGTGTTAAGTTTCCACTTTGACCAATAACTGCGATTTTATTTTCATTTACAAGACGCATGAATTCATCATTTTCGATTTCAACATGGAATCCTGGAACTGCTTCTAATTTATCAATTGTACCACCAGTATGTCCTAGACCACGTCCAGACATTTTTGCAACCGGTACACCTAAAGCGGCTACTAATGGACCTAATACAAGTGTTGTTGTATCACCAACGCCACCTGTCGAGTGCTTATCTACTTTTACTCCTTCAATAGCTGATAAGTCGATTGTATCACCGCTATTTACCATTGCCATCGTTAAATCTGCACGCTCTTGATCGTTCATATTTTGGAAGAAAATTGCCATTGCAAGTGAACTTACTTGATAATCAGGAATATCACCATTTGTATATCCTTCAACAATAAAGTTAATTTCTTCTGTCGTTAATGCATGTCCGTCACGTTTTTTTGCAATTAGGTCCACCATTCTCATTGTGAGGTCACCCCTTCATTTGTTTTACGATTGCTTTTACTAATGCTAAGAAGTTAGCTTTAACACGTTCTGTCGTTTCGATTACTTCATCGTGGTGAAGTGGCTGATCTAAAATACCAGCTGCCATATTTGAAATACAAGAAATACCAAGTACTTTCATACCAGCATGACGCGCTACAATTACTTCAGGTACTGTTGACATACCAACTGCATCTCCGCCAAGTGTACGAAGCATACGAATTTCAGCAGGTGTTTCATATACAGGACCTGTCATTCCAACGTATACACCTTCTTGTACTTTAATATTTAAGTCTGCTGCAACTTGTTTCGCCATTTCGCGAAGCTCTACTGTATATGATGTAGACATATCAGGGAAACGTACACCCATTTCAGAATCATTTGGTCCGATTAATGGATTTGTACCCATGAAGTTAATGTGATCTGAAATTAACATAAGATCGCCTGGTTCGAATGATGTATTTACACCACCAGCTGCATTTGTTACAACAACTGTTTCTACCCCTAGTTCTTTCATAACACGAACTGGGAATGTTACTTTTTGCATATCGTATCCTTCATAGAAGTGGAAACGTCCTTGCATTGCTACTACCGTTACACCTTGAAGTGTACCGAATACTAGTTGACCTGCATGGCCTTCTACAGTTGAAACTGGGAATTCAGGGATTTCACTGTAAGGTACTGTTACTGCGTTCTCGATTTCATCTGCTAATACACCTAGTCCAGATCCAAGGATTAGTCCTACTTGTGGTGTCTCTTGAAATTTCTCTTTTAAGTATGAAGCTGATTTTGTAATAAGTTCACGATTCATTTGTTTATCCCCCTATTTCTTTAGCTCGTTTAAGAAGCTTGTTCCGTATTCTGGCATTTTCACACCGAAGTTTTCTGCTACAGTTGCACCAATATCAGCAAATGTTTGACGAAGTGGTAACTCTTTTCCGCCTTCTTTCATGCTTGGGCTATATGCTAATAACGGTACATATTCACGTGTATGATCAGTACCATGATGCACTGGGTCATTACCGTGGTCTGCTGTAATTAATAATAGATCATCTTCTTTTAGTTTTTCGAATACTTCTGGAAGACGTGCATCATATTCTTGCAGAGCTTCTCCGTATCCTTGTGGATCACGACGGTGACCGAATAATGCATCAAAGTCAACTAAGTTTAAGAAGCTAAGACCTGTAAAGTCCATATTTAATGTATCTACAAGCTTATCCATTCCATCCATGTTAGACTTCGTACGAAGTGATTCAGTTACCCCTTCACCATCATAGATGTCAGAGATTTTACCGATAGCAATCACATCATAATCACTATCTTTTAATTCATTCATTACTGTACGGCCGAATGGTTTTAATGCATAGTCATGACGGTTCGGTGTACGTGTAAAGTTTCCAGGCTCACCAACGAATGGACGAGCAATAACACGGCCTACCATGTACTTCTCATCTAACGTTAATTCACGTGCAATTTTACAAATTTTATATAACTCATCAAGCGGCACTACTTCTTCGTGTGCTGCGATTTGTAGTACGCTATCAGCAGAAGTGTAAACAATTAAAGAGCCTGTTTCCATTTGTTCTTGACCAAGTTCATCAAGAATTTCAGTTCCAGAAGCTGGTTTATTACCGATGATTTTACGGCCTGTTTTTTCTTCTAATTCATCAAGTAATTCTTTTGGGAATCCTTCTGGGAACACTTGGAATGGTGTATCAATGTAAAGACCCATAATTTCCCAATGACCTGTCATTGTATCTTTACCAGTAGATTTTTCTTGCATTTTTGTATAATATCCAAGTGGTTTTTCTACTTTAGAGATGCCTTTCATTTCACGAATGTTACCAAGACCTAATTTCACCATGTTAGGCATTTGTAACCCATTCATATGTTCAGCAATGTGACCAATTGTGTCAGATCCTAAATCACCAAATTGTTCAGCATCTGGTGCTTCACCGATTCCAACAGAGTCCATTACGACTAGGAATATACGTTTATATTTATTCATAACTGCGACCTCCTATAAGTTCAGTTCTACTTCTTGTAGTATGTTCAAAACGCTATAAAGTGAAACTGTTCTCCATAAGAATTATCTTTCGTTCTCATTATCGAACAGTACTTCTTTAAATCATTCTCTAACCTATTTCGTTTACCTTGAAACGACGCAAAAACATTTCTAGTTTTTTCTAAGTCAGATGTCAGACATCTGATACTGATATCATAACATGTTTACGCTTTCTTTTTAATACATTTTCGTAGAATTTCTCATTTTCTTCACACTTCTATTGTAATCCATTATGCAAAGAAGTGCTAATTATTTTATGATTTATTCCTTCATATAAAGTAAAATTTTAATCAGTGGCGGTTTTGTTCTTTCCCACTGATCATTTTTCGGGATAAAAATAAAAAAAGTAGCTCTAAAGAGCTACTTTTTTATTTTACTTCTACTGTTTCTTCTTTATGTTCATGCAGTTCGCCTTTTTTAACATGAACTTTCACTTTGTAAGAACCGTTTTCTTTGAAAGTATGTTTCGTTTCATACTCCCCTTTATTTCCTTCTTTCGCTGGAATAAATTCGTGTTTTTCAACACCATCTTTCCAAATTTCAAGTTGGACTTCAGCACCAGTTAACGCTTCTTCTTTTTGTTTTAAGTGAACTTTCATTGTTGATTCAGCATTTGCTTTTATGTCACCAGCCATAAGGTGGATCATTGTATCGCTTTTATGATCGCCATGTCCCGCACCATGATCACTATTTTCTTTTTTCGCATCTTCTACCTTCGCATTCCCTACAGCCACTTTTACTTCTGGCATAACATGCATTTCACGTGCATTTGTGTGAGCAATAATGTGGTATACTCCATCCGTTTCGAACGTTTTCTCTACAGCATAAACACCTTTTCCTTTATGCTTACCTTCTAGCATCTCGTGCTTTTCGTCGCCAGCTTTCCAAATTTCAAACTTTACATCATCAGCATCTGTTACCTTTTCTTTTCCTTGTGTAACAAGTGCTTGTACTTCTGTTTTTTCACCAGGTTTAATTTCTTTCGGATTTGTTTGAACTGCTACTTTTACAGCTTCTAGTTTCTGTTCTTTTTTCGGTTCTTCTTTGTTTGTATTACAGCCAGCCAATGCTAGCATCGCGATAAATAAAGTCATAATAAGTTTTTTCATCATCATTTCCTCCTTCATACTTTATTTAGTATAGAGGAAAAACATTGTAATATTCTAGTCTTCTGCTGAAAACAATGTACGAAATGTTTGTGAAGTTTCTGTGAAGTGCTATAGCCTTTTGAATCTATGAAAAAAGAGCATAGTATCTATGCTCTCGGATGAAACTGTTTATATACATCTTTTAATCTAGTTTTTGAAACATGCGTATAAATTTGTGTCGTTGAAATATCTGCATGTCCAAGCATTTCTTGCACAGCACGTAAGTCTGCTCCATTTTCTAATAAATGCGTAGCAAAAGAATGACGCAACGTATGAGGTGTAAGCTCTTTTTCAATATTTGCTTCTTTCGCTAATCGTTTTAAAATTTTCCAAAATCCTTGTCTTGATAATCGATTGCCATGATGGTTTAAAAAGAGTGCATCTACTACTTTTTTTCCCATCAATTCTCTTCTTCCCTTTTCAATATACTTTTGAATCGCTTCCGTCGCTAAACTTCCTAGTGGAATAATTCTTTCTTTATTCCCTTTCCCTATGCATCGAACAAATCCCATCGTTAAATGTACATCTTCTAAATTTAATGCAATTAATTCTGAAACACGAAGTCCTGTTGCATATAATAACTCTAGCATCGCTTTATCACGAACCCCAAAAGCGCTCGTCATTTTTGGTGTCTGCAGTAACGCCTCTACTTCATCAACTGACAATACTTTCGGTAATTTCCGTTCACCTTGCGGTGTTTCAATATGTACGGATGGATCGTGCTCTACTGCTCGTTCACGAAGTAAAAATTGGTGAAACGAACGAATCGATGCAATATGACGTGCTAATGTTTTCGAAGATTTTCCGTTTTCTTTTAAGTGCTGCAGAAAATTAACAATGTGCAAGCGTGTCACTTCGTGAAAGCTTTTCGCTTGTTCTACATTTTGCAAATACTTTACATAACTTTTTAAATCACGTTCATAAGATACTACTGTATTTTTCGCTAGCCCTTTTTCAACAACCATATAATGAATAAAATCTTTTAATTGATCTTCCAATCTACACTACTCCCCATTTTCATAGAAAAACATCATTCTATTTACGAAAGCATCCTTTGCCGGCTCTTCATTCCCTGATACTTTTTCTACTGTCTCTTCTTTTGGCTTTTCATAACGATGATAGCTTTCATATTCTTCATTTATCCATAGTATAGCGAAATAAAACAAAATCGTACAACTTGTAAATAATAAAAATACTTTTATCCCATCAAAAGTTAATTTTAAAGCTCGACGCATTGTAAATTCCTCCAAAATATAAGTTATTACAACATATGCCAAGCTTTCACCAATTTATACCTTATTCAAATAAAAAACCTCTTCCTAGTTAAATAGGAAAAGGTTATTTTTCATCCGTTTCATTTTCTTGACAATTTTTACAAATCCCATGGAATGTTAAACGATGATCCTTCACCTTAAAGCTCCAGTCATGTTCTACTTTCCTTTCCACTTCACCAAGTAAATCTTCTTGTATTTCTTGTACAGCACCACATTGTGTACAAATCAAATGATGGTGGAAACGCTGCGCACCTTCTTGGCGTAAGTCATAGCGTGAAACACCGTCTCCGAAGTTAATCTTATCGACAACTTTTAACTCAGATAATAGTTCTAAAGTTCGATAGACGGTTGCTAATCCGATCTCTGGCGACTTTTCTTTTACAAGGAGGTAAACATCTTCTGCGCTTAAATGATCTTCTTCATTTTCTAGCAGCACACGAACTGTTGCTTCACGTTGCGGTGTTAATTTGTAGCTCGCTGCATGTAATTGCTTCTTAATTCGTTCAATTCTTTCTTCCATTCGGTACTACTCCCTCCTCGCCACTCTTACACCATTATATCAGAAGAAGGGCTTCTGTCAAAAGAAAAACAATAAAAACAAATTGATAATTATTCTCATAAAGTATTTATTGTTTATTAATAGCCTCAACGACTTCTTTCATTAAAACTGGTGATGCATAAGCTTCCACACTAGAAGCAAGAGCTAGCACCGCTCCAATTACAAGAAAGAAGCATGTATAACGGATCAATAATGGTAATAGCGGCTCAGTTATTTTTCGTATAAATTGATGCCTAATCATGCGTAAGGAAAAACTTGCGGCAATTGTTGTCATAACGAGAAATACTGGGATGATAATGAGATTTTGTGGCAATACAGAAACGAATGCTAATAATAATCCATTCCATCCATGCTGACTTACTAAGAAACCTACTGTAAATCCGACAACTACTCCTTTTGCAAATAATAAAATAAAAATGAGTGGCAATCCAATAATTGAAATCCCTAAAATCCAAATAAATCCAATGTATTTTAATTGTGAAAAGTAACTTTCTCGAAACATTTCGCCTGCAATAGCAAATTCTCCTTTAGAAACTTGTCCAAAAAAACGTTGCAAATAAAAAGATAAATCTTGTTTTTGATTTAATTGTAAACTATTTACAAGAATCGCTCCAAATATTACTCCCATCAATAACAAAACAGCGTTAAATATATATAATGAAGAGTTTTCCTGTATGTGAGACATTACACGGTCTTGCCAAGTTTTTCTCCACATTTTTCTTCCCTCCGTTCACACTCTTACTAAAAATGTATGAAAGAAAGAAAAAAGTATGACGAATTAACATTGAAATTCCGCTCTACTTTGCTAAACTAAAAAGTAGAGAATAGGAGGGATTTCTCTTGAAACCATTATTATTAGATTTTCCAACATTATTTCAAACTGAACGCTTACAAGTTCGTAAGCCATTTCCAGGTGATGGTGCAGAAGTGTATGAAGCAATACAAGCTTCTCTAGAAGACTTAGTACCGTGGATGCCAATTAACGCTGAAACAGAAGAAAGTGCTGAAGAAATCGTTCGTAACGCTCACGGACAGTTTTTACTTCGTGAAACACTTGATTTTCACTTATACGATAAAGTATCTGGTACATTCATCGGAGCTATAACGCTCAAGCCTGAAAACTGGGATATTCCAAAGTTTTCACTTCACTTCTGGCTACATAGCGCTTATACAAAACAAGGCTATATGACCGAAGCTGTGAAAGGTGCCATTCAATTTGCCTTTGATAAGCTAAGCGCTCGAAGAATTGAAATTCGTATTGATGCAACAAATACAAATGCATGTAACTTAGCAGAACGTTTAGAATTTATTCTAGAAGGTACAATGGAAAATGATTTCATAGCACCAGATGGTAGCTTACGTGATGCACGCGTATATGCAAAAATTAATTAAAAAACACTCGCCTTTGGCGAGTGTTTATTTTTGTAGTTGTAAATATTGTACTGCAAACATCGTCTTCGCATCGTGAATACGAAAATCTTTCATAAGAGTAGTTGCTTCTTCTAATGATACTTCCATTAATTCCACAAACTCATCTTCATCTAACGCAGCTTTATTTTCTTTTTTCGTCAAACCTGTCGCTTTATATACATATAAAATTTCATCTGCAAATCCTGGAGATGTATAGAAAGAAGTAATAAGCTCCATATTTTCACATACATAACCTGTTTCCTCTTCTAATTCACGAACTGCTGTCACCTCAGGTTTTTCACCTGGTTCTAACTTGCCAGCCGGAATTTCTATAATCGCCTTTTCAAGCGCTTTACGATACTGCTCAACAAGCACAATTTTCCCCTCATCAGTAATAGCAATAATAGCAACTGCACCAGGGTGATTTACAATTTCACGTTTACTCATTGCTCCATTTGGTAATACTACATCATCAACACGAACTTTTATAACTCTACCATCAAAAATCGGCTCAGTTTTTACTGTTCTCTCTGCAAGATTACTCATACTACTTCATCTCCCTGTTCTATTTCCTATTCTTTCCTCATACATTTTACCACATTGAAAGGAGCGTGATAGAAATGAAAGTTTATATTTTACCAAATCGCGTCACTTTAGTCGGAAAAGCATGGCAAATTCGCCATAAGCTAAAACAATATGGCAAAGAGTATACAACTGTACAAGAGTGGATTACAGCAACTAAAAAGTAAACGTTTGTCAACCTCTTTTCCCTTGCGTACAATAAGAATAAGGAGAAGGAGGTTGACTTATGAAAAAACGTCAATTAGGAAACTCAGATTTATATGTGACAGAAATGGGACTTGGCTGTATGTCTCTCGGTACATCTGAAACAGAAGCCCTGCGTATTATCGATGAAGCAATCAATTTAGGAATCAATTTTTTTGATACAGCGGATTTATATGATTATGGATTAAACGAAGAATTTGTTGGAAAAGCCTTAAAAGGAAAACGAGACCAAATTGTCCTTACAACGAAGGTTGGAAATCGATGGACAGAAGAAAAAAATGGCTGGTCTTGGGATCCTTCTAAAAATTACATAAAGGCTGAAGTGAAAGAAAGTTTACGTAGACTTCAAACTGATTATATTGATCTTTATCAACTTCACGGCGGAACGATTGAAGATCCTATAGATGAAGTAATTGAAGCCTTTGAAGAATTAAAAAAAGAAGGTATCATTCGCCATTACGGTATTTCTTCTATACGTCCAAATGTCATCCGTGAGTATGCAAAGCGTTCAAATATCGTTAGTGTTCTAATGGAATATAGCCTTTTGAATCGTCGCCCTGAAGAATGGTTCCAGCTTCTTAATGAACATCAAATTAGCGTCATTGCTCGCGGACCACTTGCAAAAGGAATTTTAACTGACAATAATGCAAGAAAGATAGAAAGAGTAAAAGAAAAAGATTACCTTTCTTATTCTTACGATGAATTATATGCGACGCTTACGAATGTAAAAGAAATAATTGGAGAAAACGCCTTAACTGGAACAGCTATTCAATATTGCTTACATAACGAAACTGTTGCAGCTGTTATACCTGGTGCAAGCTCTATTCAACAATTACGAGAAAATGTACAGTCTAGTAAACAAACACAGTTAACAACAGCAGAATATACACAGCTTCAGCAAATTGTGAAATGTGATACGTACGCATTACACCGATAAAAAGACGCTACCATACTGGTAGCGTCTTTTTATAACGTATCATATTTATCAGGATTCGTTCCTACATGTAAATTACGATTTAACGTATTAATTTGAGTCATCTCTTCTTCCGTTAGTGAAAAATCAAAGATAGAAAAATTCTCCTGAATGCGAGATGGTGTAACAGATTTAGGAATCGTCACAACCCCGCTTTGAATATCCCATCTTAATATAACTTGCGCAGGTGTTTTTTCATATTTAGTAGCAATAGCCTGAATAATTGGGTGCTGAAATACTTCTCCACCTCTCATTAACGGACTCCATGCTTCCATTTGAATTTGCTCACCTTGACAGAAATTACGCAATTCAAATTGTGTTAACATTGGATGAAGTTCCACTTGGTTTACCATCGGCTTTACTTTGCAATTTGGTAATAGCAGTTCTAAATGATGTTTATGGAAATTAGAAACACCAATCGCGCGCACTTTACCTTCTTCATACAGCTTTTCTAACGCTCGGTACGTATCAACATACTTCCCTCTTATTGGCCAATGTATTAAATATAAATCTACATAGTCCATTTGTAATTTTTTTAAGCTTTTCTCAAAAGCCTCAAGTGTTTCCTCGTATCCTTGATCATCGTTCCAAACTTTTGTTGTAATAAAGATCTCTTCTCTCGGAATCCCTGATTCACGAACCGCTTCTCCGACACCGCTTTCATTTTCATATACAGTTGCTGTATCAATCGAACGGTATCCAACTTCTAACGCTGTTTTTACTGCTTGTTTTATTTCGTCGCCTTCTTTCGCTTTATAAACGCCTAAACCAATCATCGGCATTTTTACGCCATTATGAAGTGTAGTTGTTGGAATGTGCACAGTCGTCTCCCTTTCATTATTACATTTTTTTATAAGCCACCACTTTATTTGAACAAGATTCAACAAAAAAGTCAAAACATATATACAGTTTACATAATAAACTTATATACTTTCTAAAATAATGCGAACTCATTCATTCACATTATTTTCTATCCATTTCTTCGCTTTTTCATCAACATTACGTACAAACTCAGTTTTCCCTTCCGAATATAACGCACCATCATATGTATACTTTTCAGCTAATTCTTTCTTTAAAGTTGCATATGCCTCAGCTTCTTCACAATGAGCCATCATATAATCACGAAATGCTAAATGCCTTACTATCTCAGGGTTTCCTTTTTCAAACACGTGTAAGTGATACGAGCGTTTTTCCTCCGTTCCATGAATAAAATAACGGCGTCTTGAAATACCATTCTCCCCTTTTACGATATAGCCAAGCTCTTCAAAACGTTCATTCCACCTATCTACTCTGTCGATACTCTCTACTTCCATAATCATATCTATAATTGGTTTCGCTGCCAGTCCTGGCACCGACGTACTTCCAATATGATGGACCTTCACCTTTTCTGGCATCGCCGCTTTTAATCTTTCAGCCTCCATTTGAAATTTTTCACCCCAATGATTTTCATGCGGAACAACTACAATTTTTCTCATTCTAACTCCCCTTTTCTTACAAGCTCGTCAAAAAAATGATCAGCGTTATTCACTGATCATTTTCGTTATTATTTAAAGTCTTTCCAAGTAAGGTTACTTTCACTTAACAGTTCTTCAAATGATTTATTCTTTTCACGTTCTTTTTGTTCTTGGCGCTTTCTTTCCTGTTCAGCTGCCTCTTTTTTCTCTTCTCTTACTTGCAACTCTTTCTTCTTATTCTTTAATTGCTGCATGAGTGAATCATTTAATTGATCACCTAATGTAAGCGACTCTTTCTTTTGTTGATTCACTTGCGATTGTCTTTGCATTTGTCTTTGTTTCTTTTTCTTCATACTACTCACCTTTTACTTTTTTTCTCCATTATAGTAGATACACAATGAACTCGACAATAAAAAAGGGTCTTTACTCTATTATTCATCTTTTGTAAATATGTTAATTTTTCGAAAAAACCAAATTTTTGTATAGATATAATCCTATGAATCTATTAAAATTATGTCGTATGATGTCAGATTATAAAAAAGGAGAATTATATTATGTGGAAAAAAATTATTCCTGCTGTTGCCGTTTTAAGCACCATTACTTTTTCAACCGTATTTGCCGCTCCCCCATCCCAGGCTCCAGCTGAACAAAACCGCTACATAGACGTACAAATACTTGGTATTAATGATTTCCATGGACAACTAGATACTGTTAAAAAAATTAATAACAAAGAAGCTGGTGGCGCTGATTACTTAGCTACTTATTTAAAAGAACGTAAAAAACAAAACCCGAATACACTTCTCGTACACGCTGGTGATATTGTCGGAGCTAGTCCACCAGTTTCAGCATTATTACAAGATGAACCAACGATTGAATTTTTAAATGACTTAAAATTTGATGTTGGTACAATCGGAAACCACGAATTTGATGAAGGTATCGATGAAATGAAACGTCTCATTTATGGTGGCTATCACGAAAAAACAGGAAATTTCAAAGGTGCTAATTTCCCTTATGTCGCTGCAAACTTCTATAATAAATCCACTGGCCGCTTATTTTTACCGCCATTTACTGTAAAAATGGTAAATGGTGTGCCTGTAGGATTCATTGGCGTAGTTACAACTGATACACCAAATGTGGTGATGCCTACTATGCTTAAAAATGTAGAAATCACTGACGAAGTAGAAGCAATTAATAAATCAACACAGCAATTAAAGCGTCTTGGCGTTAAATCCATTGTCGTCCTTGCTCATGTCGGCGGAACAACAGATGAGTCTGGTGTGACAAATGGAGACCTTACTCGAATTGCAAATGAAACAGATCCGGAAGTTGATGTTATTTTTGGTGGGCATAGTCACACGTATGTAAATGGTACTGTAAATAATAAACTAATCGTCCAAGCAAACTCTTACGGAATGGCTTTCTCAGATGTAGATGTAACAATTGATCGTAAAACAAAAGATATTGTAAAGAAAAGAGCTGAAGTTGTTACAACATACCATGAAGGTGTAGAACCTGATAAACAAGTAAAGAAAAAATTAGATCAATATAAAGAAAAAATTGCACCACTTGTAAATGAAGTTGTCGGAAAATCTACAGCACCTATCGACCGTAAACAAAATGATGCTGGTGAGTCCACTCTTGGAAATTTAGTTGCCGATGCCCAGCGGCAAACGATGCAAACTCAAATCGCACTTATGAATCCAGGTGGCATTCGTAATGACTTAGATGCTGGCGATATTACATGGGGCGAATTATATGGCATTCAGCCTTTTGGAAACCAATTAATTAAAGTAGATTTAACAGGCCAAGATATTCGTGACATTTTAAATCAACAATGGCAAAAAGGTACGACGAGAATGCTTCAAATTTCAGGTATTCAATATACGTGGGATGCAAATAAACCAAACGGTGAAAAAGTTACAAATATACGTTTAACAAACGGTGAAGAATTATCTCCATCTAAAACGTATAGCGTAGTGGCAAATGCCTTTTTAGCTTCTGGCGGTGATGGATTTGTATCATTTAAAAATGGTACAAATCCAGAAACTGGTCCAAACGACTTTGAAGCGCTAGTCGATTACGTAAAACAATTAAAAGAACCTATTCAGCCAATTATCGATGGTAGAATTCAAAAAATAAATTAAGTACACTCATAATAAACAACCTTAATTTTTCATCGTAAAAGATACACATGGACCTTTTATTTTATCCGTCATATATGTGAAACCTAAAAAGGATACTCGTTCTGACAATGAACATAGTATCCTTTTCTTTAGTTATCAATATGTGATGTGTTGTTAAAATCATATTGTTGTAAAAATTGTTGTAACGCCTCTTCTACAAGTTTAGATTTTTGAATTCCTTTCGATTCTGATATAACGTCTAGTTTTGCTAATATTTCTTTATTAATAGAAAAGGTACGTTTCTTTTTTTCTGTACTTATATTCATCATGGGCGCAATTACTTCTTCTTTCTTTCTTAATAACTCATAAATACTTTGTAATTGTTCATAAATTAATAGTTGATAATCCGTTTTCGCATATTGAAGGGCTGTCGCTTCTTGGAGTTGTAAGTGACGCGGTTCTTCTCCATCTCCTACAAAAATACGCTTTTTCTGTTCTCCATCATATTCGTATCCAATCAATCTTAATTTCTTCGATAATGTATACGGGCTTATTTCAAGACGTTTTGCTATAATAGCGATGGATTCACGCCTATTTAAACAATCGATAATTTCTCCAATCGTCACAATTTCCCTCCTCCCGTGTTGAAATGACACTAGTATGGTATGTTACAATGATTTTCTAACAGTATATGCAAAACGAATAGCCTGTGCGATTCATACGATTTTAGAAAAGGAGGTTTTCAATATGCTTTTTCGTAGCAATACCCCGCAGTTCTATAATAAAAATAAAAAACTCATGCCTAATAGTATCGCTACGATGGAAAGCGTTATGATTAACAACCGAAAACAAACTCTCCTTATGCGCGGGCAAAACGTAGAGCAGCCTATTTTATTATGCTGTCACGGTGGACCAGGCATGGCACAAATCGGATTTATTCGTCATTTTCAAAAAGAATTGGAGAAACACTTCATCGTAATTAATTGGGATCAGCGCGGGGCAGGTAAATCCTTTTCAATGAAAGATTTCGGAGCAAATTTTACAATCGAACAATTCATTTCCGATGCAAAAGAAGTGATTCAATATGTACTTAAAAAGTTCAATAAACAGAAACTATTTCTCGCTGGTCATTCTTGGGGAAGTATTATCGGGCTTAACATAGCACACCATTATCCACAATATATCGAGGCTTATATCGGTATTGGGCAAATTGTACATATGAAACAAAACGAAGAATTACTATATCAGCATTTAATTCGTTCTGCAAAAAAACATAATCATAAAAAAGCATTAGCGTCCCTTTTAAAATTAGGAAAACCGCCATTTTTAGATACGAGACGCCTTATTATTCAAAGAAAATGGCTTGGCACATTCGGAGGAGCAATCCAAAACGGATCTTCCTTTTCGTTCATACGAAAAGGCTTCTTTTCCCCTGAATATACGCTATTAGATTGGTTCAAGTTTCTCGCAGGGAATTTAAAATCTGGCGTTTTATGGGAAGAAATGTTGACAATCGATTTCTTTTCTTCTATTACGAGTTTATCTATTCCAGTTTATTTTTGTTCTGGTCGCTATGATTATCAAACTCCTTATGCACTCGTTCAGGAATATTGTGATGTAATAGAAGCACCGATAAAAAAGATGATTTGGTTCCCAAATTCAGCACATTCTCCCGATTTAGAAGAGCCAGAATTATTCGCTCGTTCTTTACAATCCATTAAACAAGAGCTAGCTTTTCACCATTAGTAACAAAAGGCTCTTTTACATTTCATAAAAAACAATTTATAATAATATGTCGCAACTATGTATAAATATAGCAAGGTGCTTCATATTTACTTACCTTAACACAATAAAATTTTGGGGAGATTACATTTATTATGAATGCTGTACTCGTTGCAGTAGCAGTTATGCTATTGCTTAGTTTATTACGTGTCCAGGTCATTGTCGCCATCATTGTTGGAGCTTTAACAGGCGGAATTATCGGCGGACTCGGTATTTCAGAAACGATTAACACTTTTACAACTGGTCTTGGAAACAGTGCTCCAATCGCTTTAAGTTATGCAATGCTTGGCGGTTTCGCTATTTCTCTTTCCAAAACAGGACTTCCAGATGCCATGATTCAAACGGCATTAAAATGGATTGGCAATGAACAAGACACGAAAAAACAAGTTTATTCTAAAATACTTATTCTATTCATCATTTTAACGATGGCTTGTTTCTCACAAAATGTGATTCCTGTTCATATCGCTTTCATCCCCATCTTAATTCCAGCACTTTTAAAAGTATTAAATGAGCTGAAAGTGGATCGCAGACTTGTTACATGTATTATTACATTCGGATTGATTACTCCTTATATGTGGATTCCAGCAGGGTTCGGAAAAATTTATCATGACGTATTGCAAACAAATGCTGCGCAAAGCGGTCTTACATTTGATGTCGCGCTTATTCCAAAAGCAATGACGATTCCAGCAATCGGTATGATTATCGGATTATGTGTAGCGGTGTTCATTACGTACCGAAAACCTCGTACGTATGAAACAGAACAAATTCATACTACCGCAAATGAAATCGTTCCCTATACAAAACGTAGCATTACTTTCGGATTATTATCTATCATAGCCACATTAACTGTTCAATTAGCAACAGAATCAATGATTTTCGGTGCTTTAGCTGGGATTATCGTCTTATCAGTAAGTGGTAGTCTACCTCTTAAAGAAGCAGATGCGATATTAACAAGCGGAATGCGCATGATGTCCTTTATTGGTTTTGTTATGATTGCGGCTGCTGGATTCGGAGCTGTGCTTCGAAAAACAGGACATGTTGAATCTCTTGTGCAAACGAGTGCACATATAATTGGAAACAACAAACCACTCGCTGCATTTCTTATGCTTGTAATTGGACTTCTCGTTACGATGGGAATTGGTTCATCCTTTTCAACCATCCCTATTTTAACAACAATTTTTGTACCCCTTTGCATGCAGCTTGGATTTAGTCCAATGGCCACCATTGCCATTATCGGTACAGCCGGAGCGCTAGGAGATGCAGGATCTCCAGCATCAGATAGTACACTTGGACCAACATCTGGTTTAAACGCTGATGGTCAACACCATCATATATGGGATACATGTGTACCAACTTTTCTGCATTATAATATACCGTTACTTATATTCGGATTTATTGCCGCAATTACATTATAAAAGGTGCGTTTTATACGCACCTTTTACTTTTTTATTTTTCTCTTTAATTGTTGCAACGCTATTTTCCCATTTTCTTCGCTACAACTTTCCATTTGCATAAATGACGGACCTGCCCATTCACTGTCTATACTCCCGTTTATTCCAATAATTTTCACTTTATCCGGTATACGGATATTTAATTTTTTTGCTGCTCGAATTAACTCAAAAGTAATCTTATCACTTGAAGTTACAATTCCATCTACATACGGATTGTTTTGCAATAACGTAACAAACTGTTTATTCGTATACCCTTGTACACATTCTTCTCGATAAAAGATTCCTTCCTCCCAAACAGCATCTAAAAATCCTGATATGTACTCTTCCATTTCTTCACTATCTTCGCCCTCACCGAAATAAGCAAGAAAGTGACAACCTTTTTCTTTTAATAAAGAGACCGCTCTTTGGCCACTTTCATAATAATTTGCATGGGATTTTTTTTCATCAATCACAACAAACGGAAGTGGGATTTCTCCTATACTTTTAAAAACGGATCTTGTCAAAATAACACCTGCAACGTTATTTCCCTTCAACATATGTATGTATTTATCTTTATTCTCTATATTACAAACAATAATTTGATATCCTTCTTTATACGCTATTTCCTCAATACAATGTAGCAAAGTGATGTTTGATGGGTCATATAGATTATCTACAAGTAATGCAATTATCGTTGAATTTTCTTTAAATAGTGGCTTTGCTGCACTATTTGGCCTATAACGTAATTCCTCAATTGCTTCCTTTACTTGTTTTACTGTGTCCTCATGAACGTATCCTTTTTCATTTATAACTCGTGAAACGGTTGCGACTGAAACACCTGCCAATTTTGCAACATCACGTATAGTTGCCACATCGTCACCCCTTAATATGGTAATAGATTACAATTTTACGGTAACCTAAATTACAATATTCGTCAAGGTTAATAACTTATATTTCTGAAAATTGTTACATCATTACACTAAACTATATTCTAATTGAATTTCATGTAAAATCGGGATATTATCATACCCAATGCGAGGAATTTCTTTCTTTATTTTTCTTGCCTCTTCAACTGCATTTACATATAAATTCGTCATTAAAAAATTACGTTTTTGGTAAAAACGTAACGCATTCATATTATCATTTGTTGTTATAAGCCAAACCTGCCTGCACTGTTCTTCTTCTGCAACTCGTAATACACAATCCACAAGTTTTGTCCCTATTCCTTTTCTTTCTTCAAAGCTATCTAACGATACAATTTCGCACATATTTCCGATCAATTCATACGTTACAATTCCGATTATTCTGTCTTCTGAGAGCGCAACAAATCCTGGCAACTCTTCTAATTGATGCTCCTTACCACGTGAAACCATCAATGAACTCCCCCAGTTCTCACACATGAACATTCGGATTGTTTCTTTCATCGCTGGCGTAATTTTTTGTATATGCACCATTTCCTATTTCTCCCCTTTTCTATCCTTGTGATACAATATAAGTGTATCACATGTAACGGTATTTGGAGGATGAGGTAAAGTATGAAACGTTTTTTTGCAGCATTGTTTACTATACTAGGTGCGATAACTGCCCTTGGGATTTTCTTTACAAATAAGGTGATGTACTTAAAGAAAAAAACAGAGGAAGAAATACTCGAAAGAGAAACGAAAAAACATTTTCGTATAGAGGATTTTGATGCTCTTCATAAAGAAGAAATTCATATTCCTTCGCAATTCGGATATGATCTTCACGGATATTACATTCCTGCTGGTCATTCCAATAAGTTTATGATTTTCTGTCACGGCGTAACTGTAAATAAAATGAACTCTGTAAAATATGCAAGGTTATTTTTAAACAGAGGATATAATGTCGTTATTTATGATCATCGTCGTCATGGTAAAACTGGCGGAAAAACAACAAGCTATGGATACTATGAAAAACATGATTTAAAATCTGTAGTTGACTGGCTAAAAGGTCGTTTTGGAACAAATATAACACTCGGTATTCATGGTGAATCGATGGGCGCTGCAACACTTCTTCAGTACGCAGGACTTGTAGAAGATGGTGCTGACTTCTATATTGCAGATTGTCCTTTCTCTGATTTCTACGGACAATTACAGCACCGTTTAAAGGTTGAATTCCATTTACCGAAATGGCCTTTATTACCTTTAGCAAATGCTTTCTTAAAAGTGCGTGACGGTTATACGATTCGTGAAGTTTCACCAATCGATTGTATAAAAAACATTAACAATCCCGTCCTCTTTATTCATAGTAAAAATGATGATTATATTTTAGCTGATATGACGAAAGCACTCTATGAAGCAAAAGAAAACAATAAACAACTTTATATTGCAGAACACGGCGCACACGCTTGCTCTTATAACGAAAATAAAGAAGAGTATGAAGCAGCCATTGATCAATTTTTAAACTCATATGTAAAAGAAACAAAAAACAGGCTTGCATAAGCCTGTTTTTTTATTGCGCTAAAACGTCTGTAACTTGTTCCATATTTTCAGAAATCCACTTTATTGCATCATCTAACGTTGGAAATTCTGTCGTTTGAAATGTTACCTCATCTTGCAGTAACCAAACATCCTTTGACTCTTGTCCTACACCAGCAATGGACCAGTGCAACAAACTATATGGATGATTATCATTCAAAAATGATGCCCATGTGCGCTCATTTGCAATATTTCGTAATGTACGTAATTGTTTATCCATCTTTCGTCACCTTACTCTAGTCAGTTATAAAAAACATTATAACACTCTCTTCTCTTCCAAAGAAAGTGCTCTTTTCATATTGTCAAGTACTTCTCTTGATTATATGATGAAATTAAGCGTTTGGGAAGGAGGGATAGCGTTGGCTAAAGTACAAATTAAAGTAAATGATAATGGCTCTTTTCGCGTTACAGGGGACGTGGAATTAGTTGATTCACAAGGGAATGTATTTCCAGCAAAACCGGCATTTTCTTTATGCCGTTGTGGTTTATCAAAAAATATGCCTTATTGCGATGCTTCGCATAAAGGAAAATTTGAATCTGTTGTTAGAGCACCAGAGGCAGAATAATTTCACATGTGACATGCACATTTTTTTGTGCATGTTTTTTCTTTTGATCAACTCCATTACATCCCTTCTCCTTACAACATTTCTAATACTTCTGTCCTCATGCCAGCATACATATATTTTCACACAATTCTTCACATTCGAACATTTTTTACTAGCCTTTTTTCTTTTTTGTGCTATAATTTGAGCAAACAGCATCCTTCGGGGTCGGGTGAAATTCCCAACCGGCGGTGATGAAGTGCAAACTTCTAAGTCCGTGACCCGTTTTCAACTCGAAAACGGTGGATCTAGTGAAACTCTAGGGCCGACAGTATAGTCTGGATGGGAGAAGGATATGTTTTCTAGTAATTTTATATAGCGAATACACTTTTATTTCAGTATGCATATTTTTAAGTTTCATTTTGAATCTTTATATATGTTTTATTTTGTATACTTATGTTTCTATACTGGAATAAAAAGATACGACTAGCGTTTGAAAAATTCGATATTTTGCTAGGTTTTTTCCTTATGCCAAAATATCAATCATCGTTAGGTTTCTTTCCTATACTTTCGTATTCGAACTATATTTCTAGAAATCACGTCTCCCAAACCCCAAGGATATAAAATCCTTGGGGTTTTTTGATTTTTTCAGGAGAGGTGAAGAGAATGACAGATCAAGAATATATGAGGATTGCCCTGCAGTTAGCAGAAGGAACATCCGGACAAACAAGTCCAAATCCTATGGTTGGTGCTGTTGTTGTAAAAGATGGAAACATCGTCGGTATGGGAGCTCATTTGCGTGCTGGTGAAGAACACGCAGAAGTCTATGCTCTTCATATGGCTGGCGAAAAAGCAAAAGGAGCTACCGTTTATGTAACACTTGAACCTTGTAGCCATTTTGGAAAAACACCACCCTGCTGTGAATCGCTCATCAAAAAAGGAGTCAAACGGGTTGTAATTGCTACTCTTGATTGTAATCCGCTCGTTTCTGGCAATGGAAAAAGGAAATTAGAAGAAGCTGGCATCGAAGTAACGACTGGTGTTCTTGAAGCAGAAGCAATTTTATTAAATCGCTACTTTTTTCACTACATGAAAACGAAGCGTCCATTTGTAACAATAAAAACAGCAATGAGCTTGGATGGAAAAACAGCAACCGTAACCGGTGAAAGTAAGTGGATTACAGGTGAAGAATCACGAGCTGATGTTCACCAATACCGCCATACACATGATGCGATTCTCGTTGGAGTGAATACAGTTATAGCTGATAATCCGCATTTAACAACAAGAATTCCTAACGGGGGACAAAATCCTATACGCGTTATTTTAGATACCCATTTACGAACGCCACCATCTTCTCATGTCATAACAGATGGTTTAGCACCGACATGGATTTTTGTCGGTAATGGTGTAGATAAAAAGAAAATAGCTTCTTATGAATCTGAAAATATAGCTATATTCCAAATGAAAACGAAACAGATTGAAATACAGGATGTTTTACACCTACTCGGCGAAAAACAAATTCTTTCTCTTTTCGTCGAAGGTGGTCAAACAGTTCATGCAAGTTTCTTACAAACAAAGTATTTCAATGAAATTGTAACTTATATAAGTCCAAAATTAATTGGTGGAAAAAATGCCCCTACTTTATTTGGCGGCAATGGTTTTTCAACATTACAAGATGCACTTTCCTTGGAAATTCAAGAGATGAAACAAATTGGCGATGATATAAAAATTGTTGCGCATGCCCGAAGTGAGGTGACGGAATGTTTACAGGAATTGTAGAAGAATTAGGAACGATTGCAAACATGCAACAAAGCGGCGAAGCGATGAAGTTAACGATTCATGCCAATAAAATTTTATCAGATGTTCACTTAGGTGATAGCATCGCGGTGAACGGTATTTGCTTGACTGTAACGAGTTTCACAACAACTTCATTCACAGTAGACGCAATGCCTGAAACGATGCAATCAACATCACTTCGCATGCTTAAACCGCAATGCAAAGTAAATTTAGAGCGTGCAATGGCTGCAAACGGACGATTCGGTGGACATTTCGTTTCAGGACATATCGATGGCATCGGAACGATATTAAACAAAAAACAACACTATAATGCCGTCTATTACAAAATAGCTATTTCTGATGAATTGCTACGCTATTGTTTGCATAAAGGGTCCGTTGCTGTTGATGGAACGAGTTTAACAATATTTGATATAGACGAATCTTCCATTACCATTTCACTCATCCCGCACACAGTAAGTGAATCTGTTATCGGAGAAAAAAATGCCGGTGACATCGTAAATATTGAGTGTGACATGATTGGTAAATATATCGAACGCTTTATTTCTAAACCAGTAAAACGAACAGGTTCAATGACAGAAAGCTTTTTACAAGAAAACGGATTTCTATAAGGGGGAAGCATTATGTTTCATCGTATTGAAGAAGCTCTAGAAGATTTAAAACAAGGAAAAGTCGTGATCGTATGTGATGATGAAAACCGCGAAAATGAAGGCGACTTTATCGCTTTAGCAGAGTATATTACGCCAGAAACAATTAACTTTATGATTACACATGGGCGCGGCCTCGTTTGTGTACCAATTACAGAAGGATACGCAGAACGTCTACAATTAGAACCAATGGTAGCTCATAATACAGATTCGCATCATACTGCATTTACAGTGAGCATTGATCATGTTTCTACAACAACTGGGATTAGTGCCCACGAACGTGCAACTACGATACGAGAAATGTTAAATCCTGCATCAAAAGGTGCTGATTTCAATCGTCCTGGACATATCTTTCCATTAATTGCGAAAGAAGGTGGTGTCCTGCGCCGTGCTGGTCATACAGAAGCTGCTGTCGATTTAGCACAGCTTTGCGGAGCAGAACCAGCTGGCGTCATTTGCGAAATTATTAATGAGGACGGTACGATGGCACGCGTACCTGATTTACTACAGTGCGCAAAACAATTTGATATAAAAATGATTACAATAGAAGATTTAATTGCTTATCGCCGCCACCATGAAACATTAGTGACGCGTGAAGTGGAAATTACATTACCTACAGATTTCGGTACTTTCCATGCAATTGGCTATTCTAATTCATTAGATACGAAAGAACATATTGCACTCGTAAAAGGTGATATTTCAACAGGAGAGCCTGTACTTGTACGCGTTCATTCAGAGTGCTTAACAGGAGATGTATTTGGCTCGTGCCGCTGCGATTGCGGACCACAACTCCATGCTGCACTTGCTCAAATTGAGCGTGAAGGAAAGGGCGTTCTTCTTTATATGAGACAAGAAGGACGAGGCATTGGGCTTCTTAATAAGCTTCGCGCTTATAAGTTACAAGAAGAAGGCTTCGATACTGTAGAAGCAAACGAAAAGCTTGGCTTCCCTGCTGATCTGCGTGATTACGGTATTGGCGCTCAAATATTAAAAGATTTAGGTTTACAACATTTACGGTTATTAACGAATAATCCTCGAAAAATTGCTGGCTTACAAGGTTACGATTTAGAAGTAATCGAGCGTGTACCGTTACAAATGCCAGCAAAAGAAGAGAATAAAACGTATTTACAAACGAAAGTAAACAAATTAGGACATTTACTAAACTTATAATTAAGGGAGAGATTTATTATGGTATTCGAAGGTCATTTAGTTGGTACAGGATTAAAAGTTGGAGTTGTTGTTGGACGTTTTAATGAATTTATTACAAGTAAATTACTTGGTGGTGCTTTAGACGGATTAAAGCGTCACGGTGTAGAAGAAGCTGATATCGATGTTGCTTGGGTTCCTGGTGCATTTGAAATTCCTTTAATCGCTAAAAAGATGGCGAATAGCGGGAAATATGATGCTGTTATTACGTTAGGCACTGTCATTCGTGGTGCTACAACACATTACGATTACGTTTGTAATGAAGTAGCAAAAGGTGTTGCATCTTTATCACTACAAACAGACATCCCAGTTATTTTCGGTGTATTAACGACTGAAACAATTGAGCAAGCAATTGAACGCGCAGGCACGAAAGCTGGTAATAAAGGCTATGAATCCGCCGTTGCTGCAATTGAAATGGCTCACTTATCAAAACAATGGGCATAAAAAAATAAAAAAGAGGCTGCGGCCTCTTTTTTATTTCTTCACTTTTTTCCGTACATCTTTTATTAATTCATCCATTGTTTTTCCTTCTGTTTGTATACGAAGCGTTTGTGCTGTTCTCCATACATTCTCTCTTTTCTTCGCTTCTTCTATAATAGTAATTTCTTTTCGTACTTCCTTTAAATCTTTCCCTTCTGTTTTCAATCCAAAATGTTCAGCTTTCGTTCGAAAATGTTGTTCAATTCGTTGTTGCATCTCTTTTTGTTCAGGATTTTCGGCGGCCTTAACTGGATCAGCACTTATTGCTTTTAGTAAAATGAGACAAGTCATAATCGCTAATATATATTTGTGCATGTAAAATCCTCCAACCCAATATAAATTACATATTTACTATGTACAATTGGTGCTTGGAAAATTCGTCCACCAAAATTCTTTTTTCCGCTCAAAAGCCACTAGTATCAAACGTTCACAACTATTTATTACATTTTATTTACAAAAAAAAGCAAACTCTTTTACAAGTTTGCTTTTTTCTATTTTATAGTGCACACTCTTCAATCTCAAATCCTAAATCTTCAATCATACCCCAGTCTGCAGTCGGTTCTTGTCCAGCTGTCGTTAAGTAGTCCCCAACAAAAATAGAGTTTGCTGCAAATAAACCGATTGGCTGTACAGAACGTAAATTGATTTCACGCCCTCCTGAAATACGAATTTCTTTCGTTGGGTTTACAAAGCGCATCATCGCCAGCACTTTTAAACATTCTACTGGTGTTAACTCTTTTTGTCCTTCAAGCGGCGTACCCTTTACAGCAACAAGGAAATTACATGGAATTGAATCTGCATCTATACGTTGTAATTCGAATGCAATTTCAGCTCGCTCTTCTATTGTCTCTCCCATTCCAAAGATCGCCCCAGAACATGGTGAAATACCGGCTTGTTTCGCTTTTTGAACTGTATCAACACGATCGTCATACGTATGAGTAGAGCAAATGCTTTCGTAATTATCCGCATGTGTATTTAAGTTGTGGTTATAACGATGTACACCCGCTTCGGCTAAACGTCCTGCTTGATCTTCGTTTAAGAACCCTAAACAACAACAAATCTTCAAGTCTGTCGTTTCACGAATCTCCTTAACTGCTCCAATTACGTGATTCACCTCTTTATCTGTCGGGCGACGACCAGATGCTACAATACAATATGTACCCGCTTTACGACGAATTGCTTCATGTGCCCCTTCTACAATCTTTTCCTGCGTTAGCCATGCATATTTATCAATCGGTGCTTCTGAAATAATAGACTGTGAACAATATCCGCAATCTTCAGGGCATAATCCAGACTTCGTATTAATAATCATATTTAATTTTACTTTCTTACCAAAGTGATGATGGCGAATGATATACGCAGCATTCATAATTTCTAAAATCTCTGTATCGTCAGCCTCTAATATCGCTATTGCATCTTCTTTCGTAATCACTTTCTCTTCTACTACGTCGTATGCAAGTTTTTTCCAATCCCTTTTTGTTTGTACTTGTTTCATTTCATCTCTTCCCCTCTTTTGTTATATGCACAAATAAAGCATGATACGTTGCCATTATCCCTTCATTTCCCGTGAAGTCTCTTTCGTATATGCGAAGCATCGCACGAAAGAGTGAGGGACTTTGACAATATGATTCTTCATTACTATTGGTCGCTCCTACTTTACGAATAGAATGTAGAAACTCCCTAACTTCTGTAAATCTCTCTATGTAACACGTTTCAGAAACATGTACATCCCCTGTTTCTATCTCACATATATGGCGCAACTGATTTTTCGAATAAAAACGTTGCCCAATCGATGTTTCATTTTGTATATTTTTTTCTTCTTTCGCCCGCTGGAACGAAGCATGCAATTCTTGAAATGTTTCCTGTCCAAACGTTGAAAAGAGTAATATCCCCTCTATAGATAAATGACGAAATAAATTTGTTATCACTTGTTTTAAATCATTTAGCCATTGAAATGTGGCATTTGAAATAATGACATCATACGTTTCTTCTAGTCGTAATCTTTCAATATCCTCACAATAAAATGTTACATTGTTTACATTTTGTCTAGTTTTCGCAACTGCAATCATACTTTCAGCAAAATCAATAGCTGTAATTTGTGCTTTCGGAAATAAGTTTGATAATTGCTCTGTAACATATCCTGTCCCGCATCCAAGTTCTAA
Source organism: Bacillus cereus group sp. BfR-BA-01408 (assembly GCF_022663305.1). Lineage (NCBI taxonomy): Bacteria > Bacillati > Bacillota > Bacilli > Caryophanales > Bacillaceae > Bacillus > Bacillus cereus group sp. BfR-BA-01408. The sequence continues at coordinate 38,460 of NZ_JAKUFF010000033.1, forward strand.
AATACGTATCGATGAATTTGTACTATATCGCCGATTCAATGTAGAAAGTAATGAATGCGCCATCTTTTTTTGTACATTTGCATATTGATCGTAGGATACAGCTGCCACGTTAAATCGTTTTTGTAGTAACGTTTTGTTGATCATGTCGTATCCCCTCTACAAATTGAATGATTTCATTTGCGCAATATTCGAAATTCGTTACGCATAATGCATGTCCAGCCTCACTTACTACTTTTAACTTAGCATTCGCATTCTCTGTCATACTATGAGCTGCAGATAATGGACATATCACATCCTGTTCTCCATGAAGAAGTAACAACGGGACTTTGACATCTATTAATTCGTTTCTCATATCTGTTTCTATTAAATAATCTAAGCCTAATTGTAATGACTGAATCGAGTCTCCTTTAAAATTCAGCGCAATCTCTTCAAAACTCGTATTCTCTTTCAGCTCATCTTTTGTAAACATATTTTCATAAAACCGCTTGAGCGTATCTTCTTTCTTTCTCGCCACATTCTTTTTTAGCCGCTCTACATGCAAAGCATTCCATCCACTCGTATAGTCGCTCGTATTTGTAAATTTGGGAGTACCACCAATTAGTACAATACCTTTTGTCTGAATCTTTTTATGTGCTTGAACTGCCGCTAACGCCCCTAGTGACCATCCAACTAAAATGACATTTTCATCCTTTGCTACATCTATTATTCGCCCTGCGAATTCACTTTGTTCTTTCACATTACGCCAATTGATACATTGAACAGAATACTCTTTAAAATACGGCAGAACTAAAGTCCAAACACCTTCTTCCATTCCCCACCCAGGAATAAAAATAATCTTTAGCTCTTTCATACGAAAAACCCCTCTTCTTTACCAATGCGTATAATATGGTGAATAGCCCATTGCAAATCAGCTATTGTATGTTGGGACGTAACTGCAAAACGGACCCGTGAACTATTAACTGGAACCGTTGGTGGACGAATTGCAATTGCAGCAATCCCTACCTGTTGCAACCTTTTACTAAACCGTAAAGCTGTTTCATTTGAACCGACTACGATCGGTACAATGTGAGTTGAGCTATTTCCAATATCAAAACCAGCTTCTCGTAAATGGCTTCTGAAATATGCTCCATTCTCTATAAGTCTCTCTCTTCTTTCATTATCTTCTTTTACAATTTCAATTGCTTTTTGTACCGCTCCTAACGTTCCTGGCGGTAATGCAGTAGTAAAAATAAAACTTCTCATCATATTGTGTAAATACTCTATATAAATTGCATCGCCTGTCAAATACGCACCATAACACCCTAAAGCCTTACTAAACGTCCCCATATGTATATCTATTCTTTGAGCAAGATCTTCTTCTATATGAGATAATCCAGCTCCGCCACTTCCATATATTCCACTCGCATGTGCTTCATCAACTATAAGAATTGCCCCGTATTTCTCTTTCAGCTCTACTAACTCCCTTACATACGCAGTATCACCATCCATACTAAAAACAGTATCTGTTACGATTAATTTCCGCTGTTCAGGTGACGCTGTTTTCAATAACTTCTCTAAATGATCCAAATCATTATGACGATACCTTTTATGCTCTGCCCCACTTAATATAATTCCATCAACAATGCTTGCGTGATTTAATTTGTCACTAAACACAATATCGTGACGACTCACTAATGAAGAGATCACTCCAATATTTGCGGTATATCCACTATTCACAACTAGGGCTTTTTCAGTGCCTTTCCAATCGCATATACTTCTCTCAACCTCTTCATACAGTGAATAGTTTCCTACCACGAGCCTTGATGCTGTCGCCCCAGTTCCATATTTTCTTGTACATGCGATAGCAGCTTCTTTTAACCTTTCATCTCCAGCTAACCCTAAATAATTATTTGACGCTAAATTTAGCATCCTTTTCTCATCTCGAATAAGCCATGTCTCTTCTGCTTGTTCTGTTACATGCAAATTACGATACTGCCCTCGCTCATGTAATTGTTGCAATTTAGATTGAAGATGTGTGCGCCACGTTTGATTCATTTCGGATAAGCTCCTCTAATTTTGAAATCATTATATATTCTTTAGCAGATTCCAAGACTTCTTCTTTTGTAAACTCACCTGGAAAGAATGGTAATAAACCTAAAACCGGTACCCCACTTAGCTCTTCAATCATTTCTTTATTTTCTTGCACTCTTTCCATTTCGCATTCTTTGCAGCCAGATAAAATGACACCTGCTACTGTTAAACCATATGCCTTTGCATAAGCGATCGTTAAAACTGTATGATTTACTGTTCCTAATGTAGGGCGTGCTACTACAATAAGTGGAAGTTGTAATTCTTTTGCGAAATCAATTACTAAAGCGTCCTCTGTATATGGAACAGCTAATCCACCTGCTCCTTCTACAAGTAGACTATTAAAATCTTTCAATCGTTCATTATAGTGATGAATAATGTCTTTTAACGTTACTGTCCTTCCAGCTCTTTTCATGGCAAGTCTCGGGGCAAGCGGCTCTTCAATAGAGTAAGGGCAAATTTCCTCTTCTTTTGTCGGTACACCTGATAATGCTTTTAGCCTTGCTGCATCTCCTTCTGGATTTGATGCAACATGTCCACTTTGCAACGGTTTATATACCCCGATGTTATATCCCAGTTCTCTAAATACACCTGCTAATGCACCGGCGACAACAGTTTTCCCCACTTCAGTATCCGTTGCTGTTATAAAAAAACCGCTCATTATTCTCCCTCCGTAACATCCGAGATTGCTTTATACAAAATACGTAACATATCATCAATCTCATCAATTGTAGAAGCAAGAGGGGGCATAAATACAATCGTATTACCGAGCGGGCGCAAAATCATACCCAGCTCCCTTGAGCGTTTACATACTTGAACACCGACTCTCTCTGTCCATTCAAACGCTTCTTTCGTTTCCTTATTCTTCACAAGTTCAATTCCAACCATTAACCCGCATTGACGAATATCCCCTACATGTTTATATGCAAAGAGGTCTTCTAATTGCGTCGCCACATATTCTGTTTTACGTGCCACCTCTTCTATTAAATTTGTTTTTTCATATAGTTCTAGATTCGCAATTGCTACCGCACACCCTAACGGATTCCCTGTATAACTATGTCCGTGGAAAAATGTTTTTTGTTCTTCATAGCCTCCTAAAAAGGCATTATAAATTTCATCTGTCGTTACAGTAATTGCAACTGGTAAATATCCGCCTGTTAAACCTTTTCCGGCTGTTAAAATGTCCGGTGTTACATTTTCATGTTCACATGCAAACATTTTTCCAGTACGCCCAAATCCAGTCGCTACCTCGTCTGTAATAAATAGAACATTATATTTTGTACATAAATTACGTAGCCCTTTTAAGTATCCTTTTGGCATTGTAATCATACCACCAGCCCCTTGCATTAAAGGTTCTACAATAATCGCCGCAATCTCTTCATGTTTATCTTTCAGCAGCTCTTCCATTTCTTCTAAATGCTTTTTTACAATTTCCTCCTTATTATTTCCATAAGGAGAACGATATGTATATGGATAAGGCATTTTAATCGCTTCGAATAAAAGCGAACTATACACTTGGTGAAACAAGTCTATTGCTCCCACTGAAACAGCTCCAATTGTGTCACCATGATACGCTTCTTTTAATGTAACAAATCTTTGTTTCTTCGGTTTTCCTTTATGCTGCCAATATTGAAAGGCCATCTTAATTGCAATTTCAACAGCGCTAGAACCGGAGTCTGAATAAAACACTTTCTTCAAACCTTCTGGTACAACTTCAATTATTTTTTCGGCTAATAAAATAGATGGAACGTTAGCAAGCCCTAACATAGTAGAATGGGAAATTTTATTTAATTGCTCACGAATTGCCTCATCTAGTTCTGGCACTTGATGTCCATGAACATTTAACCAAATAGACGAAACACCGTCCCAATATTCATTTCCATTTACATCGTATAGCTTTCTTCCCTCTCCCCGTTCAATAATGACAGGATCTTCTTCTAAATAATCCTTCATTTGTGTAAACGGATGCCATACATAGGCCTTATTTTTCTCCGATAACTCTTCATATGTATATGATGGTTTGTCAGTCGTACTCTTACTAAAAGTCACAATTGTCACCCCTAATGTTAACTAGTTTATAAATATAGTTAACATTAAAACTAAATGACTGTCAATTATTTTTAAATCAAGTAGTTCTTAAAAAAGAACAACTTATCATACGATAAGTTGTTCTACTTTCCATGTTGTATCTTTCCAATTTCTAAAATAATCTCTTCATCTTTTTTTCCTTCTGTTTCAATTCCAAGTTGTTTTGCATGTTCAATCAATAGATCATGGCGCTTCTCAAATCTTGCGGTATTTACTTCTTTCGCAACCTCTTCTTTTGTTTTTCCTTCCATAGAAACCCCTAGTTTATCAGCTGCTTTTTCCATCGACTTCTTCTCTTCAGCTTCTTTCGCTTTCTTCACTTCTAACTGCTGTATTTGCTTTTTCTTCGCCTGCTCTGATTCAGCTGCAAAAGCTGTGTAAATGCCAGCACTTCCGCCAATGACTAGTAAAGTGGTAAAAAGAATTATTTTTTTCTTCACTCTTTCCTCCCCTTTCAAATTCATTATAACGCACATTTTCCCAGGATTAAAATCGTTCTCCTTTATTTCCCTAAAAAATCATTGAATATTTTTATTGACATGTGAGACGAATATATGATAAAAATTTAACTAACATCATATGAATCGGCATTGATAGGATTTAGTAGTATTTCGATTTCTGCTTTCAGAGAGCTGGTGGTCGGTGTGAACCAGTACAGAGCGAATTATGAATTACCCCCTGGAGCTTCTTTTGCGAAACGTAAGGAGTAGTGAAAGACGGTTATAGACCGTTATATCTAAAGAGTGGTGAAACGACACTGTTTCACAATTTAGGGTGGTACCGCGAATTTTTCGTCCCTGCATATGTTGCAGGGGCGTTTTTATTTTATTAGCGCATATCATACAACCCTTTATTTTGTGATACATTCATTTCACAAGCTAGGGTGGTACCGCGATTTCTTCGTCCCTGCATAATTATATGCAGGGACGTTTTTTTATCCAATCATTTCCGTATCATATTAAAGAAACAACAATTACCGGTAATTTGTCACAAAATTCTAAAATTTAGAAGGAAATAAACAATATTGGCGAATTTTATATAAAAAAGAGCTATTTTAGATTACTTAGGAGGGGAAAACAATGGTTTCAAAAATTGAATCTGTTCTTTTAACAGTATTTATCTTTTTCTGCATTGGCTTTAGTGTTATCAAATTAGAAGTTTCACCACACATCCCAATTTTATTTGGTATCGTTCTTTTATTAGCATTTGGATTTATGAAAAAAATTGATTGGTCTACGATGGAAAAAGGAATGATAAGTAGTATTTCAGCTGGTATTCCATCTATTTTTATATTCTTACTTGTAGGCGTATTAATTAGTGTTTGGATCGCTGCTGGAACAATTCCAACTTTAATGGTATACGGCTTCCAGCTTGTATCTCCAAAAATTTTCATTCCAACTGTTTTTGTTGTTTGTGCAATTGTTGGAACAAGTATCGGTAGTGCCTTTACAACTGCCGCAACTGTAGGACTTGCCTTTATGGGCATGGGTAGTGCTCTCGGATACGATCCTGCTCTAATCGCTGGTGCAATTATTTCTGGTGCATTCTTTGGGGATAAAATGTCTCCTTTATCTGATACAACAAACCTAGCGCCAGCTGTAACGGGTGTAGATTTATTTGAGCATATTCGTAACATGCTTTGGACAACAGTTCCAGCTTTCATTATTGCTTTTATCGCATTTTTCATTTTAGGAAGCGGTACTAGTGGAGACGTTGACTTCACAAACTTCATTAGCGCATTAGAGAAAAATGCAACGATTTCTATCTTTACACTTATTCCAATTTTATTACTGTTCCTATTCGCATTTAAAAAAGTTCCAGCAGTTCCAACATTACTTGCTGGAATTATAGTAGGGATCATTATCCTCTTTATATTTAAACCTAGTACTTCTTTAACTGATTTAATGAAAATTATGCAAGACGGTTACGTTTCTAAAACTGGTATGAAAGATATTGATAGCTTATTATCTCGCGGTGGCCTGCAAAGTATGATGATGTCAATCGCTCTTATTTTCCTAGCTCTTTGTATGGGAGGATTATTACAAGGAATGGGTATTATTACGCAGCTAATGAATATCATCTCTAGCTTCGTAAAAACTAGCACACGCTTAATTATTTCTACTGCTTCAACTGCAATCGGTGTGAACTTCTTACTTGGTGAGCAGTACTTATCTATCGTTTTAACAGGACAAGCATTCGCTAATAAATATGATGAAGTCGGTTTAGAACGTCGTAATTTATCACGTGTATTAGAAGATGCAGGTACAGTTATTAACCCGCTCGTACCATGGGGAGTAAGTGGCGTGTTCTTATCGAACGTCCTTGGCGTTCCAACTTTTGATTACGTTCCATTCGCAATCTTCTGCTTAGCTTGTCCAGTTGTAACAATCATCGTCGGCTTTACTGGATTTGGCCTTTCATGGAAGAAGGAAAAAGCTGTAACACTTTCATAATATATTAAAAAGGATTACCTGAATCGGTAATCCTTTTTATATTTCTCCACTATCTATTTGCTTTCTTTCTTCTAAATAACAGAAGGAATCCAGCTCCAATAAATGCCAATCCAGCTCCAATTGTAGAAGCAACACTTGTACCTGTTTTCGGTAAATCACGTTCTTCTTTCTTTTCACTTACAGTTGTTGTTTCTTTTGCGTTTTGATTATCCGTTGTAGTTTGTCCAGATCCTGTATTATTACCTTCAT
>NZ_JAKUFF010000034.1:0-45225 GCF_022663305.1 Bacillus cereus group sp. BfR-BA-01408
TCTAACGGTTTAATGCTATCTTTATCAAATGCAAATTGAATGTCGTAGAAATGGTGATAATTCATTGAATCGATATCTACTTTTACTTTTGCATTTAACTTTTTAGATAAATCGTCTACTTTCACTTCCACTACGCGTGTATCAGCTTTTTTATCTTCACTTAATACACCTGCATCAACAAACGAACCATCTTTCTCAAATTCAAACTTTGTAATCCATGAGCTATTCGTTAATGTGAATGATACGTATTTTTTACCATCTTTCACCTTTAACACACCTGGACTCTTTGTATACGTGTTCATCATTGAAATTTCATCTGTTTGATCTTTTAAAGCTTTGAAATTGATGCTGTATTCGCCGTCTTTAATTGTTTCAACATTCGGCTTCTCTACTTCTGGTTTCTCTACCTCTGGCTTCTTATCACCATCTGGTTGCTTTTCTTCGTTTTTAATTGGCTCAAGTTTATCTTGTTCAAATAAAAGTTGTACATCATGCGTTTGCTTATAATTTCTTGATGCCATTTCGATAAATACTTTTGTATTTAGTTTTTTTGATAAATCGTTTACTTCAAACTCTACTACTCTTGTATCTTTTGCTTTGTCTTCACTCACTACTTTTGCATCAACAAATGCACCATTTTTTTCCGTTTGGAAATTTTTAATTAATGAGCTGCTTTTTAGTGTTACAGTTGCTTTTTTCTTACCATTTTCTACTTTTAATACTCCTGGATTTACCATGTAAGTATTCATCTTAGATTCTTCATCTGTTTGATCTTTTAACACTTTAAATGGAATACTGTACTCTCCATCTGCAATTGTGTTAGAATTTGGTTGTTGATCTGGGTCAGGCTTTTGGTCGGGCTTCTGACTTGGATCCGGTTTTTCATTTGGATCTGGCTTATTTGCTGGATCCTCTTTTTCATTTGGTTGTTCTACATGAATCGGTGTAATACTATTTTTATCAAATGCAATGCGCACATCATAATCATGATGATAATTTAAAAAGTCTATGTCTACTTTTACTTTCGCATGTAATACTTTCTCTACATCGTCCACATCAAATTCTACTACTCTCGTATCTTTTTCTTTATCTTCACTAATTACATTTGTCGTAACAAACTGGCCATTTTTTTCTGTTTCAAACTTTGTAATCCATGAACTATGTTCTAACGTAAAGGATACCTTCTTCTTCCCATCCTTCACTTTTAAAATTCCTGGACTTACAGAGTATTGATTCATCATAGATTCTTCATCTGATGTATCCTTAAGTACTTTGAAACCGATTGAATATTCACCGTCAGCTAGTTTGCTTGCTGCTTGAACTGCAAGAGGTTGTAATGTTGATACGAATGTAAATATCATTAAACACATCGCAACAACAATTTTAAGATATCTATTCAATGGAATAACGCTCCTTTATTTAGTTTTGACGTACTTTACGAATTAAGAAGACACCTGAAATAAGGATTAACACTGCAAATAATCCGATGCGTGCTTCATCGCCTGTTTTTGGGTTATCTGTTTTTTCAGCTTTACCACTTTCATTTGTTCCTTTGTTCGCCTCTTTATTTGCTTCTTTACTCTCTTCTTTCTTCGCTTCTTCTTTTACTTGTGTATCTGTTGTTGTTTGATCATTATTCTTTGTTGCAGTAGTTACTTTATTTTCTCCACCTACCGCTTTTACATTTGCATCAAACGCAAAGCGAATTGTGTAGTGATGGTCATAGTTTACGTTTGGTACAACAACATGAATTTTTGCAGCTGCTGGTTTAGATAAATCATCTATTTTAAACTCTACAGTTCTTTTATCTGCTGCTTCATCTTTACTAACAACTTTTGAATCAACAAAATTCCCGTTCTCAGGTGCTTTAAATTCTGTAATCCAAGCACTATGATTCATTGGAATTTGCACTCTCATCTCACCATTTTTTACAACTAACTTAGCTGGTTTTTCAAAATAATCATTTGCCATTGAAGCTGAATCATTTTCCGCTTTTTGGATGACATAGTTAATATCATAAGTACCGTCAGCTAGTTGTGCTGAAACTTTCCCATATGGCATGACAAGAAAAGCTAGCATACATACGAACGTTATAATAAAAGCGGGTAATACAGAAATCTTTCTCATTTGGCTTACTTCCTCCTTGTTCTCCTTCATTCACACTTTTGAAAATGATAATTATTCTCAATTTATAAGAAAAAATAATAATCCTTTATCATTATTTAATTGTAATTTGTTTATGTACTATAGATATTATTGATTATCATTCTCAATACATGTTAAAAATAATATCCCTCTCTATTCCTTATAAAGAGCGATTCATATTTTAACATAAGTCCTATTTGTTGATTATCATTCTCAATGAAACCCAAAAAATAAAACTACCATTCTCCTACTCTATCACCTCTATCTACAAAAATGATATCGTTATAGAAAACCTTATACCTTCCACTCCTCACTTTCCTTCCAATATTTCCACAACTAAATCAATCTTAGCCTACTCATAATTTTTTTGTCAACTATATTACGTATAAAATTTTAAATATCTAAATTCCTCTATATGAGGCTTTTTCTACAAAAAAAGAGGCTTTCTTTCATAGAAAGCCTCTTTTCACTATTTTTCTACAACAACTTCTTGCTTTTGGAACAACGAAATGACATATCCAATTACAATACCTACTAGAGCAGGAACTAACCAACCAATCCCTACACTATATAATGGAATTTTATTTAAAATAGGTGCTAATGCCGCAATTTGAAGATTCGCATTGTGCAACCCATCAAAGAAGCTGATCATAAATGCTCCTACAATACCACCTACATACATTACTAAAGGAAGACGAATATAGTTTTCAACTAGCGATAATACAATCAGCACGATACCAATTGGGTAAATTGCAATTAAAATTGGTAATGCTAATGCATTTAACTGCGTTAAGCCAAGATTTGCTACCATAAATGCTAATACACAGAAAATGAAAACGACTTTTTGATAAGAAAGCTTTGGTAATAAAGAAGAGAAATAATCACCACAAGCTGCAACAATACCTACAGAAGTTGTTAAACATGCTGCTGAAATTGCGATTCCTAATAATAAAGTTCCATAACTACCGAATAAATGATTTACAACGTTTGTTAAAATAATTCCTCCGTTTGCTCCCATTCCAAGAGACACACTTGAAGCTCCAAGATAAGCAAGAGCTAAGTAAACTAATAGTAAACCAAGTGCTGCAATAAATCCTGCAAAGATTGTTACTTTTGCAATACTATTTTTATTTGTAATTCCTTTTTCTTTTAAAGCATGAATAACAACATTTCCGAATACTAGCGCTGCAAGTCCATCTAAAGTTAAATATCCATCAATAAATCCTTTGAAAAGAGGAGCACTATACGCTTCTGTCGGTGCGCCAAATTCTCCAATTGGTGTAATAAATGCTTTACCTACGATAATTGCAATAACAGCTAATAAAATTGGAGTTAACACTTTACCAATGCGACCCACTAATTTCGATGGGTTTAAAGCTAAATAGAAAGTTACGGCAAAGAAAATGAATGTAAAGATAACAAGTGGATATGATTGACCAGCTATCTCACTTGGTAAAAACGGTGCAACACTCATCTCATAAGCAACAGTTCCTGTACGCGGCACACTTACGAATACGCCTAAACATAAATAAATTGCAGTAATAAAAACTAGTGCGAATATAGGGTGTACACGTCCTGCTAACTCATTTATATCTCCCTTTAAAGCGATAACGATAACTCCTAATAAAGGTAATCCAACACCCGTTACGATAAAACCAAACAATGCGATCCATACATCTGTTCCAGCACCTTGCCCTAACGCTGGTGGAAAAATCATATTACCTGCACCGAAAAATAGTGCAAATAACATTAAACTTATTGCAAACATCTCAGAAAACTTTAAAGATGATTTCATTTCTACTAACCTCCTACATAATAATTATAAATTAACAAAATATTCTGAATCAAAATCCGTCACATATCCTCTTTCAAGCATACTTCCCCGTAAAAGAACGCAAAAAACACCCGTCCCTAACAAAGGGACGAGTGTTGAAATCGTGGTTCCACCCTTATTCTAATAAAATGAATTTATAACGAAATAAGCTCATTTTATAGCTCGTGTAAATTGATAACGGTTTTATCCGCCAAGAATTACAATGCATCATGCAGTTCACTCTTGAAGTTTAGAGGTGGTAAGTCTGTCTTTTCGTATTAGGAAGCTCACAGCCTAAGGCTTCCCTCTCTGAGAATCGTAAAAAACAACTCATGTCCTCATCATTACTTTTATAAAATATCTTGTCGAAACTTGTTGTTTTTTATTATATGGGCTATTTTTTAAAAAATCAATAGTTTTATTTTTTCTGACAAAAAAAATATAGGGAGAAAATTTTTCCTCCCTATAGCTGCCCTATTAATATTTCTAATTCCCCATCTGTAATGTTTCGCCATTTTCCTACTTCAAGATCGTCTAGCTCTATATTCATAATGCGTTCTCTCTTTAACTTTGTTACAGTAAACCCGAAAGCTCGACTCATTCTACGAATCTGTCTGTTCATTCCTTGCGTTAAAACGATTCGAAATGTAGACTGATCAACCCTCGTCACTTTACACGGCTTCGTCATCCCATCTTTAATCTTTACACCGCTGGACATCTCATCAATAAACCAATCTGTAAAAGGTTTATCGACTGTGACAACATATTCTTTCTCATGCTCATGATCACCGTGTAAAATTTGATTTGCAATCGCACCGTCATTCGTTAATAAAATAAGGCCTTCTGACGCTTTATCTAATCGTCCAACAGGAAAGATACGCTCAGGGTAATTAATATAATCAATAATATTATCCTCAATATGATCAGCTGCTGTACAAGTGATGCCAACTGGTTTATGGAATGCGATATACACCTTTTCTTTCTCTTCTTTTGCAATAACCTGCCCATCAATCGTTACAACATCACCATCGCCCACGAGTGCACCGTGCGTACATATTTCACCGTTAATCGCCACGCGTCCAGCTTTAATGAGGCAATCTGTTTCGCGTCTTGAGCAAGATTTTGCTTCGCTTATGTATTGGTTGATTTTCATAGCTTATTCCTTTTCATATATATTAAAAGCGTCAATCTATGGCAATATCATTATGCCACGATTGACGCTCGTTTACTTCGCAAAAACAACTAAATAAATAACCCCAATCACCAAAAATATTCCGCAACAAGCTAACAATACTTTTGCAAGTTTGTCCATAAACATATAATGGTTTCCCCTTTGTTTCGTTGTTTTCTATTTTAATTCGACAACTGTTACGCCTAGGCCTCCCTCGCCCATATCACCGTAACGGAATGTTTTCACACCGCGATGCTTCTTCAAGTAATCTTGTACACCTTGGCGAAGTGCTCCTGTTCCTTTACCGTGAATGATTGATACGCGAGGATAGCTTGCAAGCTGGGCATCGTCTAAATATTTCTCGACGCGCGCCATTGCATTTTCAAATCGTTCTCCACGAAGGTCAAGTTCTAAAGAAACGTGATAGTCTCTACCTTTTACTGTTGCAACTGCTTTTTTCTCTGTTTGCTTCGGTGTGTTAATGTATTCCATATCGGATTCTTTTACTTTCATCTTCAGAATACCGATTTGTACGCTCCACTCTGTATCGCTTACTTTTTCAAGTAATTGACCTTTTTGACCGAACGTTAATACTTTTACTTCATCACCTGCGCGCAACTGTTGTTTCGGCGCAGTGTTTTTCACGTTTACCTTTTGTTTCTTTACAAGCTCTGGCGCTGCGCCTTCTAGACGGCTCTTCGCTTCAATTAGCTCGTGATCTTTCACGTTTGCAAGCTGTGCTTTGCGCAATTGACGAAGTTCTTGAATAATGCCTTCTGCTTCTTTCTTTGCAGCTTCGACTTTTTCTTCCCCTTCTTTTTGCGCTTTTAATAATCGTTCATCACGTTCTTCGTTAAATTCAATAATTTGACGTTGTAATTCGCGATGCAGTTTTTCCGATTGCTTGCGAAGCGCTTCTGCTTCGTTCCAGTCACGCTCTGCATTCTTTTGACTTTCTTCTAGCTTCGCAATCATATTTTCAATTTTGTTTGTATCTGTACTAATGTGGTTACGCGCTTGTTCAATGACGCGATCAGATAATCCAAGACGTTTCGAAATTTCAAAGGCATTACTACGTCCTGGTACACCGATTAATAATTTATACGTTGGGCTTAACGTGTTTACATCAAACTCAACGCTCGCATTAATAACTTGCTCACGGTTATATCCGTATGCTTTTAATTCTGGATAATGCGTCGTAGCAACAACGCGAGCACCACGATTACATACCTCATCTAAAATGGAAATGGCTAGTGCAGCCCCTTCTTGCGGGTCTGTTCCAGCACCTAACTCATCGAATAAAACTAAGCTTTCAAAATCAGCTTTTTCTAAAATATCAACAATGTTCACCATATGTGAGGAGAACGTACTTAAACTTTGTTCAATCGATTGCTCATCACCGATATCAGCAAAGATATTTTTGAATACACAAATCTCTGACTCATCCATTACTGGAATGTGAAGACCTGATTGCGCCATTAATACACAAATACCAACTGTTTTCAGCGTAACTGTTTTACCACCTGTATTCGGTCCCGTAATAACAATTGTCGTGAAATCTTTCCCTAACATAATGTTATTTGGCACGATAACTTCTGGATCAATAAGCGGATGACGTGCCTGTCTTAAATCCATATAACGCTCGTTATTTACGATTGGCTTCGTTGCTTTAATACGCTTCGCATAAAAAGCTTTCGCAAAGATGAAGTCAAGATTTGCAACTACTTCTACGTTTGATAAAACGATATCCGCTTCTACTGCCACTTCTTCTGTTAACATTAATAAGATGCGTTCGATTTCTTGTTTTTCTTTCACACGTGCTTCTTGAAGCGCGTTATTTAATTCTACAATGACTTGCGGTTCAATAAATAACGTTTGTCCAGAAGCCGATTGATCGTGAACAATACCGCCATATACGCCGCGGTATTCTTGTTTTACTGGGATTACGTAACGTTCGTTACGAATCGTTACAATCGAGTCAGACAGCATCTTTTGCGCGTTTGAAGAACGCGTCATATTTTCTAACTTTTCACGAATACGGCTTTCCGCAGTACGAATTTGAGTACGAATACCGCGCAGTTTATCACTTGCGCTATCGACTACTTCCCCGCCATCACCGATACAATTTGTAATTTTCTTTTCTAAATCATATAAAGATACAATTTGAGCAACATGCGTTTCTAAAATGGGAAGCTCGACACCATTATCAACCATATCTTCAATGAAACGTTTCATATTGCGACTACCATACATCGTATTCGCAATATCAAGTAGTTCATTTGGACTTAACATACTTCCAATCTTTGCACGCTTCACATTGGAGCGAATATCCGTAATACCACCTAATGGTGCACTACCTTTTAAACGAATGACTTTCGCTGCTTCATCCGTTGTATCTTGCATTTCTACAATTTCTTCAAAATCAGTGCTCGGCACTAAATGCTTCACTTTGTCACGACCAAGTGAAGATGCTGTATGTTCAAGTAATTGTTCTTTTACTTTATTGTATTCTAATACACGCAACGTTCTTTCTAACATGTTGCAGGTCCCCCTTGTGTTACTTATTACGTTTAATATAGTCTAATAAACGTTCAATATCCCACGTGTTAATCACGTTATCTTTTTGAATCCAACCTTTACGCGCTGCCGCTACACCTGTTTCCATATCTTCTAACATTTCAAGTGTATGAGCATCCGTATTAATCGCTACTTTTACACCAGCATCTTGTGCTTGTTTTAATAATTTCGCGCTTAAATCTAGACGGTTTGGATTTGCATTTAATTCTAAAACTGTATTTGTTTCTTTTGCGAGTTCGATTAATAAGTCTGTATCTACATCATAACCTTCACGGCGTCCAAGAAGACGTCCTGTCGGATGAGCAATCATTGTGACATGCTTATTCTCTAGCGCCGCACGAAGACGTTTCATAATCGTTTCACGGTCTTGTGAGAAGCTCGAGTGAATTGCTCCAATGACATAATCTAATTCTGCTAATACTTCATCATCAAAATCAAGCGAAGCATCCGGTAAAATGTCCATTTCAATTCCGCGTAAAATTGTAATGTCTGGATACTTTTCGTTCATACGTTCAATTTCTTTCGCTTGTTCACGAAGGCGCTCTTTCGTTAAACCGTTCGCTACTTTCAAGTATTGTGAGTGATCCGTAATTGCCATAAATTTATATCCACGAGCACGGCATGCTTGTACCATCTCTTCAATAGAAAAAGCACCGTCACTCCATGTTGTATGCATATGTAAATCACCTTGTATGTCAGAGAACTGAATTAAGTTTGGATACTCTTTAATTAATTCAATTTCTTTTCCATCTTCACGCACTTCTGGCGGGATAAATGGAAGACCGAAATGAGCAAAGAATTCTTCTTCCGTCTCGAATGTTTTCACTTCACCTGTTTCCAAGTCCTCCACGCCATATTCACTAATTTTCTCGCCTTTATCTTTTGCGATTTGACGCATTTTTACGTTATGGTCTTTTGATCCTGTGAAATGGTGAAGAGTTGTAATAAACTCTTCTGGTTTTACTAAGCGGAAATCAATCGAAATATCATATTCATATTGAAGACGAACAGAAACTTTCGTATCCCCGCTCGCAATTACTTCAATCATATTATCGAATTGTAGTAAATGCTCACGTACTGCAGCTGGTTCTGTCGTTGCAATAATAAAGTCTAGATCTTTCACTGTTTCACGAACGCGGCGCAAACTACCAGCGCGCGAGAAACGAATTACCTCAGCAATATTCGACAATTTCTCCTCTATTTCCCCGGCAATAGGCAATACCATCGCGATTGGTAAACGCTCTGGACGAGATCCTACTTGATCGATTGCTTCTAATATTTTCTCTTCTGTCTTCTTACCGAAACCAGCTAAAGCTTGTACTTTATTTTCCTCACAAACCGCTTTTAGCGATTCCATATCAACAACACCAAGTTCTTTATATAACTTAGCTACCTTTTTACCACCAAGGCCTGGTAATTTTAATAACGGTAATAAGCTACTTGGCACTTCTTTTTCAAGCTCTTGTAATACTTCAGATGTTCCCGACTCTATATATTCTTGAATAACTGCTGCTGTTCCTTTTCCAATGCCAGGAATCTTCGTGAAATCTTCAATCTCAGAAAGACTACGATCATCACTTTCTAATGCTGCTGCCGCTTTACGAAACGCCGATATTTTAAATGGATTCGCGCCCTTTAGTTCCATAAAAAGCCCGATTGTCTCTAATAATTTAATCACTTGTTTTTTATTTACTTTCATCATTGTCCCGCCTTTCTTTCATAGAAAAAAACTTCTCTTTCCGAAAAAAGAGAAGTTATACTCTGCTACCTGTCTGCCATAGTTCCTTCACCTTTTCAGAGAGAATCGGTGTATCGTCTACAATTATTTTGCTAATTGATGATTGTTGTAATGGTGTTTGTAATTGTTCAATCGGAAGAATGTTCCCAATGATAATTAAGACAAACAAAATAATATATACTTCTAAAAATCCGAGGATTGCCCCCGCAAACGCATTTACTTGCTTTAAAACCGGTATTTCTGCAAACATATTTAACAAATTACCAAGTAATGAAAGTGCAATTTTTGTGATAATAAACAATATGATAAACGCAAGCGCTTGATAAAATACTGTCTCAATATTATTTGCATCAATCCATTCTGGAACAGATACGTTTTTATCAAATGGATACGGAATAAATTTCGCAAGTGCTGGCGCTAAATCTTTACAGTACCAGTATGCAACAAGGTATGCGATAATAAAGCTTGTTAACTTTACAAGTTGCAAGATGAACCCTCTGCGTAAGCCGAGGAAAAATCCCATAACAAGCAGTAAAATGATAATAATATCAATCATGTTATTCCATTCCTTTTTTTGTCATACTTTCTTTCAATTTCTCATGTTCTTCTTTTAATTTTATGTAATCGTGTATGACGTTTACCGCCGTCAATACCGCTAGTCTACTCGTGTCAAGCGAAGGATTCTTGGCATTGAGTTCGCGCATTTTATCATCCACAATCGCTGCTACCATGCGGATATGACTTGTACTTTCATCGCCAACAACTGAATATTGCTGACCATAGATTTCTACATTAATTCGACTTTTCTTTCCCTTTTGTTGTGACAACTCACCGGCCTCCAATCACGTACAGAATCCTAAAGTTTATCATACCATGAACCTTCATAATATGGAAACAGAAAGAACAATCCGATATGATAAAAATAACAATATAAAAAAAGGGGCGACCATTATGTCAAATTCTATCGTAATTCAAACAAGTTCTACAGTAATTGAAGACATGAAACAACAATATAAACATTCGCTTAGCCCGAAAACTCCGCAAGGCGGAATCTTCATGGCAAAAGTGCCATCGTGCACCATTACAGCGTATAAATCCGGAAAAGTAATGTTCCAAGGTGGACGTGCTGAAGCAGAAGCTGCCCGTTGGCAAACTGTCTCCCAAACTCCAAAAACAGCTGTAAAAAAATCTGTCGATTCACACCGTTATGCACCGCCTGCTTCTATCGGTACAATGTCAATCGTAGGGTCAGATGAAGTGGGTACTGGTGATTTCTTCGGACCGATGACAGTAGTTGCTGTATATGTGGATGCGAAGCAAATCCCACTACTAAAAGAGCTTGGTGTAAAAGACTCTAAAAACTTAAATGACGAACAAATTACTGCCATTGCGAAACAACTTCTTCACGTTGTCCCTTACAGCTCTCTCGTCCTTCATAACGAAAAATATAACGAGCTATTTGATAAAGGAAACAACCAAGGTAAGTTAAAAGCTTTACTACACAATAAAGCTATTACAAACTTATTAGCTAAAATTGCACCTACAAAACCTGAAGGCGTCTTAATCGACCAATTTACACAACCTGATACATACTACAAATATTTAGCAAAACAAAAACAGGTACAGCGTGAAAATGTTTATTTTGCGACGAAAGGCGAAAGCGTCCATTTAGCAGTAGCCGCTGCTTCCATTTTAGCTCGTTACTCATTCGTAAAACAGTTTGACGAACTAAGTAAAAAAGCTGGTATGCCGCTTCCAAAGGGTGCTGGTAAACAAGTTGATATCGCCGCTGCTAAATTAATTCAAAAGCTTGGTAAAGAGCGATTACCTGAGTTTGTGAAACTGCATTTTGCTAATACAGAGAAGGCGTTTCGCTTATTAAAATAGTATCGACAAAAACAGGAGCCTACAAACTCCTGTTTTTTGTTTCACCCTACTATTGTCCTTATAGTTTTGTTATAATTACAATATACAGATTATTCTAACATAGGAGGAGATTCCCATTGCTACTTCTACAAATGATTCTAAATATTTTACTAGGTAATCCACACGAAAGACAGTTTGAAATTAGAGAAAACATTCAGCTACTCAGTGAGCAACGAGAGTTCAACGATTTAATAGAGCGTTACGGCCGGTCTTTCTTATTAAACTTTCGGATTCGAAGATTTATCGGGAAACACGATGCCCGCTCGTTAATACATAATCCAGCAAAACTACAACACTTCTGTGAGGAACTTGAATGTATGATTAGAAAAAGAAGGTTTTTCATATGAACGCTGTAAAAGTTAAAAAGGTACTATATGCTTTCGTACACATCGTAGGTCCTCTTTCTTACCTCACTATTTCTACCATTTGGGGAGCTTTTTTCACTACTAAATCTACATTTGAAAATATATCTGATAATCTCGGCGTGATGGCCATCTATTACGTGTTCATAAGTTTACTGTGGTTTTTCTATTTAGATCGATTAGACAAAGATGTAGATAATATTACAAAAGAGATTCATGATAAAAAGATGTAATACATAAAAAAGGAGAGTCTTGGCGACTCTCCTTTTTTATGTTAGCTTCGTTTCTGCTTCTTATTAGATGAAGGTACTTTATGAGAACCTGTTTCATGTGTCGTCGTTCCTTGTCCTTCTACTTCTGGAGAACCTAGGCCCGATCTTGAATGATCTTTTTTCACTTTTTTACTCATTTTATATTCACCCCTTCGCGTTACTTTTTGCTACGAGGGAATAAACTATACAAAATAAAAAGCGAGAGGAAATCCTCTCGCTTTTTTCACATTTTAGAATTCAGAAGAACCTGGAGTTCTTGGGAATGGAATTACGTCACGGATGTTAGCCATGCCAGTGATATACATTAGGAAGCGCTCGAAACCTAGACCGAATCCAGCGTGTTTTGTACCGCCGTATTTTCTAAGTTCTAAGTACCACCAGTAGTCCTCTTCGTTCATACCTAATTCTTTAATTCTGTCTACTAAAACGTCCATTCTTTCTTCACGTTGACTTCCGCCGATTAATTCACCGATGCCAGGAACTAGAAGGTCAGTAGCAGCCACTGTTTTACCGTCGTCATTTAAGCGCATGTAGAATGCTTTAATGTCTTTCGGATAGTCCGTTACGAATACAGGGCGTTTGAAGATTTCTTCTGATAAGTATCTTTCATGCTCTGTTTGTAAGTCAATACCCCATTCTACTGGGTATTTGAAGTCAGCACCTGATTCTTGAAGTACTTTAATTGCTTCTGTATAAGTGATGCGACCGAAGTCAGAGTTGATTACGTTGTTCATGCGCTCTAGAACTGTTTTATCAACGAAACTGTTGAAGAATTCCATTTCTTCTGGTGCATGCTCTAATACGTATTTCATTGCATATTTCAGCATATCTTCTGTAAGGTTCATTACGTCACCTAGTTCAGCGAATGCAATCTCAGGCTCAACCATCCAGAACTCAGCTGCGTGGCGAGTTGTGTTTGAGTTTTCTGCACGGAATGTAGGTCCGAATGTGTATACATCACGGAATGCTAATGCATAAGCTTCAGCGTTCAGCTGTCCACTTACTGTTAAGTTTGTTTCTTTGCCGAAGAAGTCTTTTGATTCATCAACTTGTCCGTCTTCGCCTTTTGGTACGTTGTTTAAATCTTGCGTTGTTACGCGGAACATTTCGCCCGCACCTTCTGTATCACTACCAGTGATGATAGGTGTGTGAACATGTACGAATCCACGCTCTTGGAAGAATTGGTGAATCGCAAATGCTGCGATAGAACGTACGCGGAACGTTGCAGAGAATGCATTTGTTCTTGGACGTAAGTGAGCGATTGTACGTAAGTATTCAAACGTATGACGTTTCTTTTGAAGTGGGTAATCAGAATCTGATAAGCCCTCAATATCAATTTTTTCTGCTTTAATTTCAAATGGTTGCTTCGCTCCAGGCGTTACAATTACTTTACCTTCTACTTTAACTGAAGAGCTAAGTGGAAGTTTTGCAATTTCTTTGAAGTTATCTAATTCTGTATCGAAAACGATTTGAACGCTTTTGAAGAAGCTACCGTCGTTTAATTCGATGAAACCAAACGCTTTTGAATCACGTAAGTTACGAATCCACCCTGATACTTGTACTGTTTGACCTGCGTATTTATCTGTATCTCTATACAGACTTTTTACTAATGTGTTTTCCATAGTGAAATTCTCCTTTGCTGATATATTTAAATACAAAAAAACCTTTCATCCATAAAGGGACGAAAGGTTAAACTTCGCGGTACCACCCAATTTGTCATAAAGACCAACTTTAACTCGTATGTAATACATACTTCCCGGTTTGTAACAGGCCGGATTCCCGTCTAAGTCTACTCTTGAATACAAGATTCAATTTCGGTTAGCAACTCCAAGGTGTTCTTCACATATACCGCCTCATCAGGCTTTCACCGTCCCTGACTCGCTTTGGATTATAGTATATATTACTTTTCCTTATCATCGTCTTTCATTTTGTTAAACTAAAATTAATGTACTACATTCGAGAGAAAGATGCAAGATGTCGGAAAATATATCAGTATTTTTCTTTTTTAACAACATATATTTAAACGATTTCCATGAGAAACTAATTCTCTACCGTATTATTCTAATTCACTTTTAATAATTCTTTCATCTTCATTTCTGTATCTTCCTCTGTACGTGGCTGATAAATTGTAAGCTTTAATTCAGGTGCATCATAAACCTGGAGTGTAACATGATCCATAACTAACGTTCCTACGGCAGGATGTAAAAGTACTTTCCGACCAATAGGTGTTCCTTGCACTTCATGATTTGACCACCACATACGAAATTCACTACTTCTTTCCGTAAGTTCCTCAATCATATTTTTAAACCACTCGTCCCCAATAAATTGTGTATATGTAGCGCGGAACTGTGCAATTAAACGCTGTGCATGATTTTCCCAGTTTTCAAATAGTTTACGGTATTCTTTTGATATAAAACAACGCCACACCGCATTTCGATTTCTCTCATCCATTTCACCAAAATCACCAAATACAACGCTGGCAGCCTTATTCCAATGAACAATGTTAAGTTTTTCATCAATTACATAAGCAGGACAAAATTGTAATTGATCTAGTAATCCCTCTAAAACCCCATTTATATGTCCAGCAATCGGCTTCCTTATTTGAGAAGATAGCGAAAGATTTGCCAATAAAATCAAATGATTTCTTTCTTCTCCCTCCAACCGAAATACACGAGAAATTGACTCTATAACTTCTTGAGAAACTTGGATATCACGCCCTTGTTCTAACCATGTATACCATGTCAATCCAATTCCCGCTAATTGTGCAACTTCTTCTCGTCTTAATCCTTTTGTTTTTCTTCGCTGACCAATTGGTAAATTAAATTGCTCAGGAGTCAACCTAGCGCGGCGGCTTTTTAAAAAATCTGCTAGTTCCTTCCTTCTATCTGCATCGCTTAACATATAATATTCCCCTTTATTAGTGGTAGTTTTTATACCAGTATAAATACACTCCTATTTTCATTATAAACCTACCTTTATCTTAATAAGTAAAGGAGGTGAATTTTATGATAATAAAAAATATAGAAACACATTCTTTTGAACTAACACAGCGATTTGTTTTATTTATGGCGGTAATATGTGGTTTTACAGTAGCAAACGTGTATATAAATCAAACTCTTTTAGTAAGTGTAGCCCATACTTTTCATGTTTCAGAAACTAGAATCGGTATTGTCGCTACTGTAACCCAAGTCGGATATGCACTAGGAAATCTCTTCATAGTTCCTTTAGGGGATATACTTGAGAGAAAAAAATTAATTTTAATTTTATTGTCTCTCATTTGTATTAACTTAGCTTTAGCCGCTTTCTCAACAGATATGACTTGGCTAATTGGAGCTAATTTTATTCTTGGATTTGTTACAATCATTCCCCAGATTGTAATCCCTTTCGTCTCTCAATACGCCACTGATCGAAATAGGGGTCAAATTTTAGGCAATGTATCTATCGGTCTAGTTTGCGGCATTTTAGGAGCTCGATTAATTAGCGGATTCATTGATATTCACTTCGGATGGCGAACTGTTTATGGGATTTTTTTCATAAGTACTTTCATTCTTATGTTATTAGTGAAAATATATTTCCCTAAAGGAGATAAGCCTCATCACATGCAATATAAAAAGCTTCTCTTTTCTTTCATCCCACTCTTGTTGCAAGAGAAAATGTTACGAAAAGCTTGTTTAAGTCAAGGGATGGTATTTGGAGCTTTCAGTGTTTTTTGGACTACACTTATTTTCTTATTAACCACACGTCCTTATCATTACGGAAGCTCTACTGTTGGATTAATCGGTTTAGTAGGAATAGCAGGAGCATTTGCAACACCTATTATTGGACGCATTATAGATAAAAAAGGAGCCATATTTGCGAACGCTTTATGTACGTCTATTTCATTTTTTTCTTTTTTACTATTTTTATTTTCAGGGTACTGGTTACCAGGACTTATTGTAGGGGCTCTTTTACTTACAGCTGGCACTCAAGCAAATCAAGTAGCTTGTCAAGCACACCTTTTCCAATTAAATCCTGAGAAACGAAGTAGTTTGAACGGCATATACATGGTCGCAACATTTCTCGGTGGGTCTATAGGCTCATACTTCGGGCTACTCGTCTGGAGCAAATGGCAGTGGACCGGAGTATGCATTCTTGGAATTTCCATGATAAGTATTACACTAATCTCATTTATAAAGGTGCCTCACTATACTAGAAAGGAAGATGTATGTAATGAAAAATCCTAGTGTGAATTATGAAAAAGGAATGAAAATTTTAGCAAAAATCGCTCCTGAACATTACCAAAAGATCGTAAATAACCTTGCAGATTCTGTTGCACCTGATTTAGGAACATTAGCTGTAGAATTTAACTACGGTCAAATTTTTGCCAGACCAGGTCTCGACTTGAAATCCCGATTACTTGCGACCGTTGCTGGATTAACAGCTTTAGGCAATACTGAACAACTGAAATTTTATATAAACGGAGCTTTAAACGTCGGATGGACAGAAGAAGAAATCATTGAAGTAATGATGCAGATGATTATATATGCCGGATTTCCTGTAGCATTAAATACCATTTTAACGGTTGCTACCGAAGTTTTTACAGAAATAAAAACAGGCACAATGTAATTAAAAATAAAAAAGGTTGAGTATCCATTAAAGGGTACTCAACCTTTTTATTTAAAAATTACTTACGTAACTCCGCACCAAATTTCTCTTCTACCGCTGTTAATACACGGTTATGTGCTTCTGTTACTTCTTCGTCTGTTAACGTACGCTCTGGATCGAAGTAGTTCATAGAGAATGCAAGTGACTTCTTGCCTTCTTCCATTTTTTCACCTTCGTATAAGTCAAATAGTGTTACGTCTTTCAGAAGTTCCCCGCCAGCTTCAGCAATAACTTGCTTCATTTCGCCAGCTTTTGTTTCTTTCGTTACGACAACAGCCATGTCACGTGTCATGGATGGGAAACGTGGAATCGCTGAGTAGTAAGTTTCTTCTGCGTCTGCACCGAATACTTTTACAAGAGATAGTTCAAATACGAATGTATTTTTCACATCTAATTGTTTTTCTGCTTCTGGGTGCAATTGACCGATGAAACCAATTACTTCGCCATCTAATACGATGTCAGCTGTACGACCTGGGTGCATACCTTCACGTTTTGCTGGTGCATATGTGATTTGGTTTGAAACGCCAAGTACGTCGAATAGTCCTTCTAGTACACCTTTCATAACAAAGAAGTCTACTACTTTTTTCTCACCTTGCCATGCATGGTGAAGAGCAAGACCTGTCATAACACCTGCAAGATGTTGTTCTTCTTTCGGAAGTTCTCCTTCTTCTGTCGGTAAGAAGATAGAACCTACTTCGTATAAAGCAACACTGTCGTTTTTACGTGCAACGTTGTATGAAACTGCTTCTAACAATTGTGGTACTAAGCTTAAACGAAGTTGGCTACGTTCTTCACTCATTGGAAGTGCAAGAGCGACAGGCGCCTTTTCGTTTGGCTCAACCATATATTGTTTCGCTTTGTCAGTGCTTGTTAATGAATACGTGATTGCTTCATATAAACCAGCACCTTCTAAGAAGCGACGTACTTTACGACGTTTCGTTTGTGCTGATGTTAATTTACCACGAGTCATTGTTCCAGAAGGTAATGTAACTGGAATGTGGTCATAACCGTATAGACGGCCCACTTCTTCTACTAAGTCTTCTGAAATTGTAATGTCAGGACGACGTGCTGGTACATTCACGTGGAATGTTCCTTCTACTTCTGTGAATGGGAACTTTAAGTTTGTGAACATTGTACCCATTTCACTTGCAGAAATATTTGTACCTAATACACGGTTTACTTTGTCAGCAGTAACAGATACTGTACGCTCTTGTACTTGTAAGTTGTCAGCTTCTACTACACCTTCAAGCGCCTCACCGCCAGCGTATTTCGCCATTAAAGCAGCTGCGTGTTGAATTGCTTCAAATGTACGTGTTGGGTCGATTCCTTTTTCGAAACGCGCACTTGACTCACTGCGAAGACCTAAGTCTTTTGATGTACGGCGCACTGTTTGACCCGCAAAGTATGCAGACTCAATTAGAACGTTTACTGTCTCATTTGTAACTTCAGAATCCGCTCCACCCATTACACCAGCAACAGCTAAAGCTTTTGTACCGTTTGTAATGACAAGATGGTGGCTTTGTAATGTACGTTCTTGATCATCTAACGTTTCAATTTTTTCACCTTCTTTTGCAAGACGAACAACGATTTCTTTTGAACCTAATTTATCGTAATCGAATGCATGTAACGGTTGACCGTATTCCATTAAAATGTAGTTTGTAATATCAACTACGTTGCTAATTGGACGAATGCCAGCTGCCATAAGGCGCGTTTGCATCCACATTGGTGACGGACCAATTTTTACGTTCTTTACCATTTTTGCAATGTATAATGGGTTTTCTTCTTTCGCTTCTACACTTACAGAAATGTAATCAGCAGTTTTTTCTGCTGTTTCTTGTAAGTCGATAGCTGGAAGTTTTACTTCACGGCCATAAATAGCAGCTACTTCATATGCAACACCTAACATGTTTAAGCAATCTGCACGGTTTGGTGTTAAACCAAGCTCAAGTACTTCATCATGTAAGTTTAAAATTTCAAGTGCATCTGCACCAACTTCAGCGTCACTTGGGAAGATGAAGATACCATCTGCATATTCTTTTGAAACTAACTTTCCATCAATGCCAAGCTCTTGAAGAGCACAAACCATACCGTGAGAAGCTTCACCACGTAGTTTTGCTTTTTTGATTTTGAAATTACCAGGTAGTACAGCGCCAACTTTTGCAACTGGCACTTTTAAACCTTTTGCAATGTTAGCAGCACCACAAATAATTTGAACTGGTTCTTCTTCACCGATATCGATTAAGCATTTGCTTAACTTATCAGCTTCTGGGTGTTTTTCACATTCTAATACGTGACCAACTACAACACCTTTTACACCTTTATTTAATACTTCAACGCCTTCTACTTCAATACCACTTTTCGTGATTTTGTCTGCTAGTTCTTGTGCCGTTACATCTTTAATATCTACATACTCTTGTAACCAACGATATGATACGAACATACTTATCCTCTCCTTCCCTTACGCTCGTTTGAATTGTTGTAAGAAACGTACATCATTTGTATAGAAATGACGAATGTCATCTACGCCGTATTTCAACATTGCGATACGCTCTGCGCCCATACCGAATGCGAAACCTTGATATTCTTTTGAATCATAACCAGCCATTTCAAGTACGTTCGGGTGAACCATACCTGCGCCTAAAATTTCAATCCAACCAGTTCCTTTACAAGTGCCGCAACCTTTGCCGTGACACATCATACAAGAAATATCCATCTCTACAGATGGCTCTGTGAATGGGAAGAAACTTGGACGAAGACGGATTTCACGATCTTCACCGAACATCTTTTTCACGAATACTTGCAGTGTACCTTTTAAGTCACTCATACGAATATTTTTATCAATTACAAGACCTTCAATTTGCATGAACTGGTGTGAATGCGTCGCATCATCGTCATCGCGGCGATACACTTTACCAGGACAAATAATTTTAATTGGGCCTTTTTCTTTATTATTTTCCATCGTACGTGCTTGCACAGAAGATGTATGTGTACGTAGTAACGTTTCTTCTGTAATGTAGAATGTATCTTGCATATCACGTGCTGGGTGATCTTTCGGTAAGTTTAATGCTTCGAAGTTGTAGTAGTCTTTTTCTACTTCTGTTCCTTCCGCTACTTCATAACCCATACCGATGAATACATCTTCAATTTGTTCAACAACAGCTGTTAACGGATGGTGACAACCTGTTTCAACAGGACGACCTGGTAAGGTAACATCAATTGTTTCAGTAGCTAATTTCGCTTCAATTACTGCTTTTTCTAAGTTGCTGATTTTGTCATCTAGACGCGTTTGAATCGCTTCACGTACTTCATTTACTAATGCTCCCATACGTGGACGCTCTTCTGCTGATAATTTTCCCATGCCGCGTAATACTTCTGTAATTGGACCTTTTTTTCCTAAATACGCTACGCGTACATCGTTTAAGCCTTTTAGCTCTTTCGCTTCTTCAATAAGCTCTAACGCTTTTTGCTTTAGCTCTTTTAAACGTGCTTCCATTTGGAACCCTCCTAATTTTAAAAATAAAAAAACCTCGCTCCCAAAAAGGGACGAGGTAAATTCGCGGTACCACCCTAAATTGACAGAACATGTCTGCCCACTCATTAGTTATAACGATCAATTCTGACCGGAACGCCTTTACATATACATGGTCCTGGCGTCAACTCCAGAGGTGAATTCACTTCCGTCTACCATAAGAATGCTTTCAGTCTACGGCATTCTCTCCCTATATGGCGATTTTGTAAGCTACTCTTCTCTATCAACGTTTTTCGTTATTTAACTTTTAATATAATGTACTTCAACTTATTATAAGAAGTTTTTTATTTGTTCGCAACCGGGCTTTGCAAATAATACGTTAAAATCCCTGCTGCAACTGCAACATTTAATGATTCTGCCCCGCCGTAAATCGGAATATACAAGTTTTGATCCGTTTTCGCAAGAATTTCTTGACGTACGCCGTTTCCTTCATTTCCTACAATTAATGCAAAACTACCAGCTGGTGTTACTTCCCCGTACGGAACTCCATTTTCAAGAGCTGTTCCATATACAGGAACGTTATTTTCTTTTAACTTGTCTACCCATTCTTCTAAGTTCCCTTTTACAATTGGTAAGTGGAAAATAGAGCCTTGTGTAGAACGGAGTACTTTACTATTATAAACATCAACACAACCTTCTCCAAGCACAACGGCATGAATGCCAGCTGCATCAGCTGTACGAATAATCGTCCCTAAGTTACCTGGGTCTTGCAGGCCATCTAGTAAAAGAAACTTTCCATCAGCAAGAGCTACTTCTTTCTCATGCTTTTCACAGACAGCAAATACACCTTGCGTCGTCTCTGTTTCACGAAGTACTTTTACGATCGCTTCCGGTACGATATACATTTCTACATCATTAACTGTCCAATCTTTCGGAAGGTCTGTCTGATCTGAAACGATAAGTTCTGTTACAACTCCTACTTTTAAAGCTTCCTCCACTAAGTGGAATCCTTCTACAAAAAATAAACCTTTTTTATCGCGCTCTTTTTTCGTTTGCAGCTTTTTCCACTGCTTCACACGCGGATTTTGTACTGAATCAATGTTTTTCATAATATGTATTTCCCTCTCTTCTTGTCTTATCATTATAGCCTATTTTTCATACATATTTACATAAAAAAGAACAAAAACTAACGTCAGTTTCAATTCTGAAGAAGAGGTGAAAACAATGAGTTTTAATTTACGCGGTGCTGTATTAGCAAATGTATCTGGTAATACACAAGACCAATTACAAGAAACAATTGTCGATGCAATTCAAAGCGGTGAAGAAAAAATGCTTCCAGGTCTTGGTGTTTTATTTGAAGTCATTTGGAAAAACGCCGATGAAAATGAAAAGCACGAAATGTTAGAAACACTAGAGCAAGGATTAAAAAAATAAGCAATTTGAAAATCACCTTTGCATAGGCCAAGGTGATTTTTTTTGCGGAAAAATTTTTTCTTCTCCTAAACATTTCTACTTTACTAACGAACTATGATGGAGTACAATGTTCAAAATACATTTAAACCGATCGATTTTCTTTATAGACACCATAAGATAAAAGGAGTGAATGTTTTATGCACCGTATTACGCTTGAACAAATTTTTAAACACCATATTACACAAAAATACGTAAATCGTTCTGGGATGGTCCACGCGATTGCTGTCGCTTACCATGCGTTTCACTTAGCTAAAAAGCATCACGCCTCAGTCGATGCTGCTACAAAGGCTGGTTTCCTTCATGATATCGGACATCATACGTGGTACACAGGCGGCGAATGGGACTATGATTTATATAAAAAGAATGATATACACGCAATTAAAGGAGCAGAAAGAGCTCATAAATTGCTTATTAGATTAGGAGAACATCCAAAACTAGCAAAAGAAATTTCTATTGCGATTCTTCTTCATACAGATTCTTTCTTAGTACAACAAGAAATTGAAAGAACATCTCTTCAAAACATTATTAAATGGGCAGACGAAGCAGATGAAGAACCGGGCGGAGCGCATCATTATCGAACGATTTCTTATGAAAAAGCATTAAAAGCTATTCAACAGTTAGACCGTTTAGTAGAGCGTGAATTGCAAATAGAGCAATCAAAATCGAATAACAAAGCAGAACATAGTTATCAATAAGAAAGAGGCATCACTATAGGGTGATACCTCTTTTATTATTTTATGGAAAATACACCTTTATATGTAATATTTAAATGTTACAACTGAAAACAACATACTTTATAATTAAATATATAAATATAAAGAGGTGATTTTACAAATGCAACCCGCTACACAACTTTCTAATGAACAGAAATACTCTATGTCATGGTTACAATTTATTAGCTCCGTTTTATTCGCTTTTTTCGGAACCGGACTTATTACTGTGTTCCTCGCAATGCCATTAACAATTTATACAGCTGGTCTCACAAATAAAAAACAAATTGCCCTGTACGAATCTATTGCCAATACCGCAAGTACCGTATTACAACTAGCCGTACTGTTATTCTTCATTTTTAAATTCGAACCCGCAAAAAAATTACTACTAAAATCTTTTAACTTTAAAGCACTGAAAGAATGGCGCACATACGTATATTTACTTCTTTTCTTCGTTATAAACATCGTACTCAATTACATACTGTTAAATTATGTGTTCCAAAATGCAACGAAGCAGCAATCTTCCGCACTAAGCTTAGACGTCTTTAAGCAATATCAAATATTATTGCTTCTCAGCTTCGCCATACTCACACCCATTTTTGAAGAACTTATTTTCCGTGGTTTTATACTTCGCTTCTTCTCAGAACGCTTTCCATTTTGGATCTCAGCCATCGTAACAAGTTTCTTCTTCGGTATCGCTCATACATACTCACTTGGGGTTATGGTAATTACTTTCTTCATGGGATTATTAATGGCTATTTTATGTAAAAAAACAAAATCCATTATTCCAGCTATGTTATTTCATATTATGAATAATATGTTGGCGTTCTTGAGTTAAAAAGAGGTATCATCGCGATACCTCTTTTATCATAACTTCAAACTCTTCTTCCGTTTACACAGAACATCAATGTAAAATTACTACGGTCTGTAAATATTAGCCTCAAAATATCATTTTTATTACAATGATGACTTTTTTGTATAGATATCCTATAATTTTTATATATAATTATAAAGTATAAAAGGATAGGTGATTCACTATTATACAAGCCACGCAACTAACTTACCCACAAAAACATCCTATGTCACTCTCACAATTTCTATTTTCACTCGTTTTTGCGATTTGGGGAACAGGATTTCTAGCCGACCTCTTTATAGGTCTTCCTACCGTTATTTATACAGACGGTTTAACCGATCCAAAACAAATTGCTTTAACAAAATCACTTACTACTTTTGGGAAGAATTTATTTGTATTGTGCATTTTATTAATTTTAATTTATGCATATAAGCCATTAAGAAATTTAATTGTCCCAACACTAAACTTTACAGCATTAAAAAAAGTAAGCACATACATCTATATCATTCTTTTTTATGGACTACATATCGTTAATGATATATTTATAATTAATAATATTTTTCCTGATGCGGTAAAAGAGCAGTCATCCGCTTTAGACCTAGAAATGTTAAAACAATACAAACTATTATTACTAATAGGTGGCGCTATACTTGTACCTATTTTTGAAGAACTTATAGTCCGCGGTATTATTCTTCATTTCCTACTACAGCGTTTCCCATTTTGGATTGCAGCGCTTGGGTCTAGCTTCCTCTTCGGAATAGGTCATATATACTCAACTGGTGTGATGTTTAGTATGTTCATCATGGGTCTATTTATGGCCATTTTATGTAAAAAAACAAAATCCATTATTCCAGCTATATTACTTCATATTATGAATAATATGTTAGCCTTTTTAGGATAAAGAGAGGTATCATCACGATACCTCTCCTTACTCTTTTATCACAACTTCAAACTCTTCTTCCACATAATGCTTCATAAAGATTTCTTTATCGTTCTTCTTTAAATGATTTAATATATGTTTCATATCATTACTAATCTCTTTTTTAGTAGTATCGGTATGTACCGCTATTTCATCTATTTGATCTATTCCTTTTTCATTTACTGTCTTCGCATATTTTCTCGCATAATCGATAGATTTATATTTTGTAATAGCTGCAATCCAATTTTTTAGCATATTTTTCTCTTCATCATACTTTTCAATATGATTTCAAATTGCCAATAACACATCATCCATCCATACATTCCTCTTGCACATCTTGAAACGAAGCTAAATGCTTCTGAATAATACTTTTTATTAGTCCGCTGTACTGCTCGATAATAAAATATAATGCTTTTTCGTCCCTTTTCCTTAGCTGATTCACAACATTTTCTTCTTTAATTTTCATACGTCTCCTCCTCTCTCATGCTCTACATCTATTAATTCGTATCGGTACTACTCATTTCTATCAATTTATACATATTTGTTAATAATATCCAAAATAAACCTTATATAGTAAAATATAACTGATTACAAAGAAGGAGATTATATATGTTGAGCTTACTTTGGATTGTTTATATGCCACTTCTTGTTTTATGCGGATTTTTCGGTGGTATTTTTTTAATTGTTACTAGCGTGAAACACCGTAAATTATTTGTCGGTTTAATGGGGCTACTTAGCTTTTCCTTTGTCACACTACCTTTTGTTTTTTGGGGCATGGGAGTGGAGAGCAATACAATCATCCCTATTTCAACTACTTTATATTGGATACTGTTTTCTTTAACTGGATTATTAGCAGGGATAAGTGGATTACAAGCCAAAATTAAAAGTATACGTAATATGGGATTCATTATTTTTACCGCTGGAATATTAGGGGTTATTTTCTGGGTGCTCATGTCTGTAGGTGATTCATTCTATATATAACATTTTTTGAAACCCAAAAATCGGAGGTAATACAGAAGTGTTCGGAATATTAATTCGGATGATTTTAGCTCTTACTTTCATGTTATGCGAATTCATCGTCGGCATTTTTTTAATTATTGCTGGCATGAAATATCGTAAATTACTTACTATTATAGCTGGTTTCATTAGCATATTACTTATCGTTGTTCCTATCTTTTGTATAGGTTCTGGAATAGATTTAGAAGGGATGGTTCCAATTTCGGGAACTTTATATTGGTGCTTCTTCTCTTTAGCTGGACTATTAGCTATTATAAGCGGCAGACACATATCGAGTATTCGTTCTATGGGGACGATTTTGTTTATAGCAGGGCTTTGCTCCGTAGCTGGTTATCAGCTTTTATATGTAACTGCATAAAGAACACAAAAAAAGCAGGGAAATTAATTCCCTGCTTTTCTATTTGGTTTATTTCCTGATTGTAAGAAGAACGATAACACCCATGCAACACCTGCTAATATTGTTGCAATTAAGAATGCATCGTTAATACCGTTAATTGCAGATAGCTTTGAAATTTGTCCATATAATAGTTGCGTGCTCATCGCATCTCCTGCTTGCGCTGATCCAGCTAAGGCCGCTAAGCTTTGCCCCATGCCATGTACTTTATCAACTAAAATTGGGTTTGACGTTGTTAACATGTTACCGTAATCTGCTACGTGAGCAGTTGTTTGTTGCGTCATAAGTGTGATTAAAATCGCTGTTCCGATTGAACCAGCTACCTGCCTTGATGTATTTTGCGTTGCTGTACCGTGAGAAATTAATTTCATCGGCAGTGCGTTCATACCAGCTGTCATAATTGGCATCATAATGAATGACATACCAATTGAACGTATAATATAGTCCGTCATAATAACGCTATATGGCGTATCCATTGATAACTTTGTAAATTCATATGTCGCAAACGTTGTAATAGCTAATCCAACAATCGCTAACGGACGAATTCCATATTTATCAAATAGTTTACCTGCAATAGGTCCCATGATTCCCATAATTAATGAACCTGGAAGTAATAATAAACCTGATTCAATTGGTGTGAAGCCACGAATGTTTTGCAGATATACTGGAAGTAGTAACATACCTCCGAATAATGCCATCGTAACGATTGCGTTAATTAATAAAGTGAAAGTAAATACTGGATATTTAAATACTTGTAAATCAAGCATTTTATTGTCTGTTGTCAACTCTCTCCAAATAAATAACGCTAAACCAATTACACCGATAACAAGTGAAATAACAACTTCGGCACTAGTCCAACTATTATTTCCAGCTTCACTAAATCCGTACAACAAGCTTCCTAGTCCAATACTTGAACTAATAACACCAAATACATCTAATTTCGTTTTAGATACTGGCTGAGCTAGTGTAAAGAATTTTAAAGATAGGAAGGTAATAATTAAACCTATAATAAACATCGCATAGAACATTAAGTTCCAGCTGTAGTTTTCAATTACCCAACCTGTTACAGTTGGTCCGATAGCTGGAGCTAAAATCATCGCTACACCTAGTAATCCCATCGCTGCTCCGCGCTTATGAGGTGGGAATAATGTCATGAAGATATTCATACCAACCGGCATTAAAATACCTGCACCGACCGCTTGAATAATACGACCTGTCATCATCATTGTAAAGTTTCCTGATGTAGCACAAATGATAGATCCTACAGTAAAGAATAACATTGCTGCTACGAATAATTTACGATACGTAAATCGTGAAACTAAAAAGGCACTAATCGGTACTAAAATACCATTTACAAGCATGAATCCTGTAATTAACCATTGTGCTGTTG
The DNA here is from genome assembly GCF_022663305.1 of Bacillus cereus group sp. BfR-BA-01408. Classification (NCBI taxonomy): domain Bacteria; kingdom Bacillati; phylum Bacillota; class Bacilli; order Caryophanales; family Bacillaceae; genus Bacillus; species Bacillus cereus group sp. BfR-BA-01408. The sequence continues at coordinate 26,874 of NZ_JAKUFF010000034.1, forward strand.
AAGTTGATACGTTAAATTCATTCATTAACGGTGGCAATGCAACGTTAATAATTGTTTGGTTTAAAATAGAAACGAACATACCGAGAATTAATACTGTTACAACTGCTTTTACATTTACATTCTCTATAGGCATAGACGTTTGTTTTTTCGGCATTTCTTTTTCTTGTTTTACTTCTTCTTGCTTGCTTGTTTCTAACTCAACTACATTAGAAATTTCTACTTCTTGCTTTTGTTCATTTTCTTTCTCTTCTGTTTCTACCTTACTTACTTCTATTTTACTTACGGCTGGGACTTGTTCTTCTCCCACGTTCGTTTTTTTCTTTCGTAAAAGACGATTTACAAGGAAGAAGACGATTATACAAAATAGTGCATATCCTACAATTGCAATTGAGGACATCTCATCTCCCCCTTACTTATGAATACGAACTGACACATTCATTCCAGGAACAATATTTACTGATTTACTATGATCTAAAGAAATTTTAACTGGTACAACTTGCTTTACTTTCGTATAGTTCGCTGTTGCGTTACTTGATGGTAACATTGAGAATGTGTTCGCTGTTGTTAAGCCAACTTGTTCTACTTTTCCTGTTAACGTTGTATCTGGGTATGCATCTACATATACATCTACTGTTTGGCCTTTTTGAACATCATCAATTACTGTTTCTTCAATATTTGCTGTTACCCATAAATTGTTCATATCAAATGCATACGCAATCGGGCTACCTGCTCCAACGAAAGCATTTGTTGTTGCGTTTGATTGTACAACTGTTGCGTTTTGCGGAATTGTTACATCTACTGTTTGTTCTCCATTTGCTGCTGCTACAGTAACAGCACCTAATTTATCGTTTTCATTGTAGTTCTTACCTACTTCTGCTTTCCAGTCAGTTAGTTTACCTGCTACTGGTGACGCAATCGGAATTACCTTTCCGTCAATCTTTGCATTGTCTGTTTTTAAGTAATTTTCCGTTTGGTTGTAATAGTAATAAGCGCCAATACCGCCGCCAACTAGTACAATTAATGTGATAATGTTGATAATTACCATTCTTCGAAACTGATTCATTGCATTCCTCTCCTTATATCGCATATAATTTTTTTCTAAACTATTTATGTCCTTATTGTTTAGATTGCTTAATTGTTAATTATATTAACTTTTAAACAAAAAAATCACACCATCTGCGGTGTAAATCGAAATTTATCTACCTGCGAGCGGTGCTGATTTCTGAAGGACTATCGTTTATAATTATAAATAATTATTTTAAATCTACAACCGACAATTTACGTATGAAATGTCGTTTAAACAACAATATAACGCTGATATGTTGTTTAAGTAAAGAAAATTAAACAAGGGGAAATAAAAATGTCTATTAAAAATACAAATGATCCACGTGTAAAACGGACGAGACAACTCATACAGGATGCTTTTGTCGCTTTAGTAGGCGAAAAAGGGTTTGAAAATGTAACTGTTCAACATATTGCAGAACGTGCTCCTGTAAATCGTGCTACGTTTTATAGCCATTATCACGATAAATATGACTTATTAGACAAAAGCATTGAAGAAATGTTAGAGAAGTTAACAAAAGTCATTAAACAAAAAAATAGAAATAAAGAAGATTTTCAACTTACATTTGATTCACCACATCCAAGTTTTTTGGCCTTGTTCGAACATATTGCAGAAAATGCGAACTTCTATAACGTCATGCTTGGTGATAAAGCTGCCGGAAATTATACGTATAAAATGATGAAAGCAATTCAAACACATTTAACATTAAGCCTCTCTATTTCACAACCTAACGATGAAAAACTAATGGTTCCACGTGATATTCTTATTAGTTATGTTACTGGTGCCCACCTCGGCATGATTATGTCATGGCTAAAAAAAGGAATGATATATACCCCGCATTTTATGGCCATGCAATTAACTCGTTTAATCATTTTAGGGGCTCATACTGCAGCTGGATTAGAACGGCCTTTTTAAAACATAAAAAAGCGAAGGAGAGGCTCCTTCGCTTTTTCTATTAATTAAATGTAATGTTATGTACTGCCTCTTTATCAAGACGTTTAATAACTTCTACAATTAACTTCACTGCATTTTCATAGTCATCACGGTGTAACATTGCCGCATGAGAATGAATGTAACGCGTTGCAATCGTAATGGCCATAGACGGAATACCATTTACAGCAATATGAATTGCACCTGCATCCGTTCCACCGCCCGCTACTGAATCATATTGGTATGGAATTTGTAATTCATCAGCAACATCAACTACAAAGTCACGTAAACCTGTATGACCAATAACAGAAGCATCATATAAAATAATCTGTGGTCCATCACCCATTTTACTTTGCGCTTCTTTTGATGTTACACCAGGTGTGTCACCAGCGATACCAACATCTACTGCGAACGCGATATCTGGTTTAATATAGTTTGCAGATGTTTTTGCACCACGAAGACCGACTTCTTCTTGTACAGTCCCGACGCCATATACAACGTTTGGATGCTTTTCATCTTTTAATTGTTTTAATACATCAATTGCAATTGCACAACCAATTCGATTATCCCATGCTTTTGCAAGTAACATTTTTTCATTCTTCATCACTTGGAATTCAAAGTAAGGTACAACTTGATCTCCTGGTCGTACGCCCCACTCCATTGCTTCTTCTTGGCTAGAAGCACCAATATCGATGAACATGTCTTTAATTTCAACTGGCTTTTTACGCGCTTCTGGAGGTAAGATATGAGGTGGTTTTGAACCGATAACACCTGTTACATCTCCTTTACGCGTTACAATTGTTACGCGCTGTGCAAGCATAACTTGTGACCACCAGCCACCAACTGTTTGGAAACGAAGGAAACCTTTGTCATCAATTTGCGTAATCATAAAGCCAACTTCATCTAAATGACCTGCAACCATAATTTTCGGGCCGTTTTCTTCCCCTACTTTTTTCGCAACTAAACTTCCTAAATTATCAGTAGAAAGTTCATCCGCAAACGGCTCAATATATTTCTTCATTACTTCACGTGGTTCACGCTCGTTACCCGCAATACCACGTGCATCTGTTAATTCTTTTAGCATTGTCAATGTCTCGTCTAATTTTGTCATTGCCAACACCCTCCTTTTTCTTCAGTCACTTCATTATACAAAAGGAAATTGAAATATTCAAAAATTAACTTAGTATCCTTGTGTTTGACGCTGATGATTTACTTCGTTTTTATCTAAATATGCCTTTTCAATCTCTTCTTGTTCAAACTCAAGCGCTTGTCCTAGTCGAAGGTAGCTTGTAAATAATTCAATATAGTTCGTAATAGATGGTTGATCTGTAAAACGAATTACCTTCGCATATGTGTCTAAGAAAATTTCTACTTGTGTTTTATTCGTCTGTGCACACTTATAGAATAGGAAGTTTTTATCAATACCTAAATCAATTCCGATTGATAAAATAAAATGTAAACCATCTACGTATTCTTCTAGTATGACTTCACGTTCTGATGCTGGTTTGTTGCTCCAATATTTAAAACAACGTGTTTCATTTGCAAGTTCTCCAATTTCTACAAGAAGAGCTAACATTTTCTCTTTTAACAATTTTTTCGGTTGTAAGTCATGTTCTTTCGCAATACGGTCATCTAATTCTTTTTGTAATTTAAATAGTTGTAGTAAGTCCACTCTATTGTCCTCCTCCAACATCGCATGTTACGCAACAATGTTGTTTCATTTCAAAGTTCATTATTATTTTTCATTTCTTATTAATAAGTAAGCCATTTACCTCTTTACAAAATAGCTTGTCCTTAATTTACAAATACGTTTCAATCATCACGATTAGATTGTTCACTCCGATTGGTGATAGGTAATCATTATCTGTGTATTGTCCACTAATGAAAATGTTATTTTATCTGATGAAAGTTCCATATCATCTTTCCATTATAGCAGTGTCGTTTCACCTAGGAAAGATACTCTTCTTTCCAAAGGGGCATAATAAAAAAAAGCCAGAAGGATTCTCCTGACTTCATATGTATATTCTTCTATATTGCTATAACTTTTATATTGATTTTGTCATATCGATAACGACACACTTCTCTTTGCATACAAATAAAAAAACCTTAGAAGAAAAATCTTCTAAGGTTTCAACTAATTAATTAATTAGTTAATGTTGTTTTTTGCAACTGTTGCTAATTCAGCGAAAGCTTTTTCGTCATGAACAGCTAAGTCAGCAAGCATCTTGCGGTTAACTTCGATGCCAGCATTTTTAAGACCGTGCATTAAGCGGCTGTAAGAAAGACCATTCATACGAGCTGCTGCGTTGATACGTGTAATCCATAATTTACGGAAGTCACGTTTCTTTTGACGGCGGTCACGGAATGCATACATTAGAGATTTCATAACCTGTTGGTTAGCAACCTTGAATAATGTATTTTTTGAACCGTAGTAACCTTTTGCTAATTTAATTACTTTTTTACGACGTTGACGAGTAACTGTACCACCTTTTACTCTTGGCATAATATTACCTCCTAATTGTTCTATATATCAGCCGAACTTATTTTAAGTTGTCAAGCATTTGACGAATGCGTTTGAAGTCACCAGCGCTTACTACACCAGCTTTACGTAGTTTACGTTTAGCTTTTGTAGATTTGTTAGCGAATAAATGGCTTGTGTAAGCGTGAGAACGTTTCAGTTTACCTGATCCAGTCTTTTTGAAACGCTTTGCAGCGCCGCGATGAGTTTTTTGTTTAGGCATAGGTATTTCCTCCTCTATCTATTACTTATCGTTTTTCGGTGCTAAAACTAAGAACATACTGCGTCCTTCCATTTTAGGCTTAGATTCGATTGTACTAACTTCAGCACAAGCTTCTGAGAAGCGATCTAAAACACGTTGACCGATTTCTTTATGAGTAATGGCACGTCCTTTAAAGCGAATTGACGCTTTAACCTTGTCGCCTTTCTCTAAAAACTTGATAGCATTACGAAGTTTTGTGTTAAAGTCGTGTTCATCAATTGTTGGACTTAAACGAACTTCTTTCATGCTAATTACTTTTTGATTTTTGCGCTGTTCTTTTTCTTTCTTCTGTTGCTCAAAGCGGAATTTACCGTAGTCCATAATGCGGCATACTGGCGGTTTCGCATTTGGAGCAACTAATACTAAATCAAGATTAAGATTTGCAGCTAAGTCTAAAGCGTCATTACGAGACTTGATTCCAAGTTGATCGCCATTTGCGCCAACTAAACGTACTTCACGTGCACGAATTTGCTCGTTAATCATCATATCCTTGCTAATAGTAAGCCACCTCCAAGGTTTTCTCAGAACATAGTTTGTAGTCATAGAACCCGACAAAAAAAGTGCGGGCATACGACACCCACACTTGTAAAATCTTAAGTAAGAAATACATTTACCTGTAAACTGCGAATGCGTCCATCAGGTGAGAAGCGGGTGCTTCTACTTGTTCCACAAAACAATATTCTATTATCCTTGATGAGTTTATCATAGGACATGACGTCTGTCAAGAAGACGCGATGTGTTTTACTAACAACAAGAAATATTGTAACAAACAACTAACATACTTGCAATACTTTTTTATGATAAGTGTTACATGGTTTTTTTTTCTAATTTTTCTTACTCATATTACATAGAAAAGCCGCGGTATACCGCGGCTTTTTCTTATCGTTTTCCTTCTACTTTAATCATATCAACAAAAGCATCTAATGCGATTGTTTCTGATTTTTGTTCACCGTATTTACGTACGTTTACGCCGTTTTCAGTTACTTCATTGTCACCTACTACAAGCATGTACGGAATTTTTTGCATTTGTGCTTCACGGATTTTGTAACCAATTTTCTCTTCACGAGTATCTAATTCAACACGGATACCAGCACGGCGTAATTCGTCTTGTACTTTCTTCGCATAGTCTAAATGTACTTGCGGAGAAACTGGAATTACTTGTACTTGAACTGGAGCTAACCAAGTTGGGAATGCACCTTTGTATTCTTCAATTAAGAAGGCTACGAAACGTTCCATAGTAGATACAACACCACGGTGAATTACAACTGGACGATGTTGTTTACCGTCTTCACCAACGTAAGATAGTTCAAAGCGTTCTGGAAGTAAGAAGTCTAATTGTACAGTTGAAAGTGTTTCGTCTTTTCCAAGAGCAGTACGAACTTGAACGTCAAGTTTTGGACCGTAGAATGCCGCTTCACCTTCAGCCTCATAGTAATCAAGACCCATTTCATCCATAGCTTCTTTTAACATACCTTGTGCTTTTTCCCACATCTCATCATCAGCATAGTACTTTTTAGTATCTGCTGGGTCGCGATAAGATAGACGGAATGAGTAGTTCTCTAAACCGAAATCTTTGTACACTTCTAGAGTTAAGTTTACAACACGTTTTAATTCTTCTTTAATTTGATCTGGGCGTACGAAAATGTGCGCATCGTTTAAAGTCATTCCGCGTACACGTTGTAATCCAGATAACGCACCTGACATTTCATAGCGGTGCATTGTTCCAAGTTCCGCAATACGGATTGGTAATTCACGGTAGCTGTGAATATCGTTTTTATAAACCATCATGTGGTGAGGACAGTTCATTGGACGAAGAACTAACTCTTCATTATCCATTTCCATTGATGGGAACATACCATCACGGTAGTGGTTCCAGTGACCAGAAGTTTCATAAAGCTCTCTGCTTCCTAGTACTGGAGTGTATACGTGATCATAGCCTAAGCTTGCTTCTTTATCAACGATGTAACGCTCGATAATGCGGCGGATTGTTGCACCCTTTGGTAACCAAAGTGGTAAACCTTGTCCTACTTTTTGGCTATTAGTAAATAGTTTTAATTCTTTACCTAATTTACGGTGATCGCGCTCTTTCGCTTCTTCAAGCATACGTAAGTGCTCATCTAATTCTGCTTTCTTAACGAATGCAGTACCGTAAATACGTTGTAGCATTTTATTATTGCTATCACCGCGCCAGTAAGCACCTGCAACGCTTAATAATTTAAATACTTTAATTTTCCCTGTAGATGGAAGGTGAACACCACGGCAAAGGTCGAAGAATTCGCCTTGCTCATAGATTGAAATAACTGCATCTTCTGGAAGATCGTTAATTAAATCTAATTTTAACTCATCGCCGATTTCTTCAAAACGACGAATTGCTTCTGCACGTGGTACTTCATGACGAACGATTTCTAAGTTCTCGTTCACAATTTTTTGCATTTCTTTTTCGATTTTCTTGAAGTCTTCAACTGTAATTGCTTCTTCCATATCAATATCGTAGTAGAAGCCATTTTCAATTACTGGACCAATGCCAAGCTCAACCTTAACATCTTTATATAAACGTTTTAACGCTTGTGCTAAAAGGTGAGCTGTTGAGTGGCGTAAAATATATAAGCCATCTTCAGAATCTAATGTAATGATAGAAACTGCACCATCTTCTTCGATTGGTGTAACAAGATCGATCATCTCATCATTTAATTTTCCAGCCACAGCTTTTTTCTTTAAGCCTGGGCTAATAGAAGCTGCGATTTCTTCAGTTGTTACGCCTTTTGGAAACTCCTTCACAGCTCCATCAGGGAAAGTAATTTTAACTACATCTGCCATCACTGGTCACTCCTCTTTTTCTCAAAATAAAAAACACTCATCCCGTAAAAAGGGACGAGTGTTGAATTCGTGGTTCCACCCTTGTTCCAATTAACATAATTGTTAATTGCTCAAGTTCAACATAACGGTGTTGTCCGTTAGCAATTACTAGAAAAACCGTTCACTGCTAAAGTTTAGAGGTGGTAAGTAATAATCCCGTACTAGGAAGCTCACACCCTAAGGCTTCCCTCTCTGAAAATCGTAGAAAACTACTCATGTCCTCATCATGACATTTCAATATATTTCATTTATGTAGGTAATTATATGCTCAAAAACTTAGAAAATCAAGGGCGTTACCTTTATTTTTTAAATTTTTCACATTGCGCTCAAACTCATGTAATCCATGTAATTGTACCCGTTCTTGAAATACATTTCGCAAAGTAATAATCATATTATGGTCTTGTTCTTTCGTATATAAATAAATTTTTTTCGGCGAAATAGAAAGAAGTGGTGCAATTACTTTCGTATCAATATATACATCCTTTTGTTTTAATAAGTCTTCATCTATATATTGAACCAATTTCTCTTGTTTTAAACGTCTACCTTTATCATCATAGAAAATAAAACTTTCATCAAAAATAAGATGCACACATGACAAACGTGATTTCCGGCTACGAACTTGTTGCCGGAGCGTTTCAATAAACATTTGATATTCTTGTTCTAACTTATACTCATCAATTGCCACTTCAGCAAGCTTAGCTACCATTTCCCTATATGTACGAAGACGAAAGCGAACATATGATGAAAACGAGAATGAAAGTGGATCACAAAGCCAGTTATTTAAAGAGGATTTAATATATGATTCAAATGTGTGACGTGTTAATTCACGAGCAATTCCTTTTCTTCTCCCTTTTAAAATCTCTTGTGCCATATGCAATATTTGATGACACTCTTCCTCTTCTTCATAAAAAAACTTCTCTTTTAAGATTGTATATATCCACTCATTTTGTTTCACATTCACAATGAAATATACCATTACCGGCAATAAAATCTTTTCAATATAATGTGATTCACATACTGGTATGTGAATCACCACTTTTTGTTCCTGTAAATACACACTCGTTTCCTTATATAACAGTTCCGCTCTTTTCAGTAGTTGTCTATATACATGCATAGCATCATTTTTTTCTTCGAAGCAAATTTCAATCACTTTTGTCCCCCCTTTTATCCCTGCTCTAAAGGACTGTATCTATACGTTACAAATCCTATAAGAGTCCGTCCCGCGTGAAAGTTCACTCTTAGTAGAATTACATTTCCTATCGTTAGAAAATCCACTCGATATGGCTTGCTAATTTTATATATATTAAGGGAGGGAGAAAAAAATGATACAAGCTACTAGGAATTTTCAATAAGAACTTTTCATTTTATCATTCGACTACTTTAAAAAGCGTTTAACTACGAAAAAAAGAGCAAGCTTCTCAGCTTACTCTTTACTTATGACGACGGTTTTTCCCGCCAATTGGAATTGGTTTCGCTAAATATTTAATTCGCTCCATAATACGAGCTGCTTTCATTTCTTCCGCTTCACCGCGCTGCGTATATGTTAAATGATGTTCTAGCTGTTTAAAATCAAAGTTAGACGTAAAGAACGTCGGTAAGTTTTCTAACATACGGAATTGCAAAATTGCACCGAGTACATCATCACGCACAAAGCTTGACATCGCTTCTGCTCCAATATCATCTAACATTAAAACTTGTACGCGTTTCACCGCATCAATCTTTTCCCCAATTGAATTATCTTGAATCGAACTTTTAATTTCACGTAGAAATTCAGGGAAGTATACGAGCATCGAACTTATTTTCTTTCGAGCAAGCTCATTCGCAATTGCTCCTAACAAATACGTTTTACCTACACCAAATTTACCGTACAAATATAAACCTTGTACTTTTTTACCAGGTTCATATGTACTTAAAAACTCATTAGCTGCACCAATCGCATCAATACGCGCATCTAAATCTGAAGGGTCTAAGTTTTCCATCGTTGCTTGTAAAATATCAGTTGGCATATATACACTTTGAACGAGCTTTTCATATTTCTTCCTCTCGTCATATGCTACTTTTCTAACACAACGATCATATTGAATATCAATCATCTTCCCTTGGATAACGAGCTTTGGCTCATATCCTTGCAGCATGTTTTTACACAAACCTAGATCCGGACAATCCGCGCAACCTACACTTTGTCCAATATATTCGTATAATTTCACAAGACTGCGTTCAATCATAGACGTTGTTACTTCCCCTTTATGTTCGTCTATAAATTCTTTCACACGCGGATGTGCCATTACTTCCGCCTTTAATACTTCATATCTATTTTTAAAATTTTCATTTTCCATTAACTTTGCAAATGAATTTTGAATATGCTCCATTTTCTCACCTCAAAGAGCGTTCATTCTCTTCTATTAATCACGCTTATATTTTTTTAACACTTCTTCTAATCGTTTTCGTTCGTCCTCTAACGTACTTGCACCTTTTTCAGCACTTACATCTTTTTTCACAGTTTCTTTCTCTTGTTCTTTCGGCTCTTCTTTCAGCCAATCTGGTACCATTTCTTTTCGTACTGTTTTCTTGGATGTACGACCTTTCTTCTTCGTCTCAGCCCATTCTTGATATTGACGATTTTCTTCTTTCGCTAATGCCATTGCTTCAGCAACTGTACCGACCTTTTTACGTGCCCAATGTCCAGCAATCTTCTCCACATACGTTTTCGCAAGTTTCATATCTGAGCGTAGCATAACGTAATAAATAAGTACATTCACAACACCTGGTGTTAACTTTTGATTCATCATTACATCTTCAACAATTTGCAAGTCAGCCTTCGTCGCCTCTGCACCGCCAGAGATTTCTTTCAATAGTTGCTTTGGTGAGATTTCCTCTAACTGTTTGATTAACATCTCTTCTTGCGATGTAGGCTCTTTTTCTTTCATCATACGTGCAGCGTGAGGCTGTACTCTTTCACTTAATACAGGTAACGCTTGACCGTTTTCGAACTGATACCAATCACGCGCTCCTTTTCTAAGCCTTTCGATATCAATTGTCTGCATCTCTGTCACCGCACCAAGAACGATATTTTGCATCGATAACACATCTACATCATACACGTAAGCAAGTGTAATGACACATTCTCGCACTTGATCTGTAATCGCCTTTTTAGGAACAAGAGCGGACAAGCCGTCTACAAATAAGGAGAAATCAAAGAAATCATTCCAAACTTTTGGAGCATCTCCCTTTTCATTACTTGGCATAACTGTCGCTTTTGGAATACGAAGATCTTCTTGCGCATGCTCAAGCTGTCCTGGATTAAACGAACCAAATACATCATTAAAAGAACGCGTAACATTTTCATACGATACAAAATCAAATTCTTCTTCTAAGAAATATTGTTTTACTTGATTATATTTTGTCCGACTCAATCGATTGTATAAAAAGATACTTAAAACAATATCATCAAAAAACTGCTTCGGGGATAAAGGTGGTTGCAGCTCATATATAAACATTCGAATATCTTTTTCTTTCTTAATATATACTTTTAAAAGCCCAATTGCTTCTAACTTTACTCGTTCCTCATACACTTCGGGAAGTTGCATTTGCATGGTCACCATAAGGGAATGGTGCGTATTCTCTTTTCCAAACACACGATCTTGATCTAACTCTCCCCATAGCGTCATGTACAAGCTAAAAGCTCTACTACCTATTAACGGCTGATATAACATCGTTAACACTTTTCGGTCGTAATTATGCAGTAACCCTTTCGCACTTACTTTATAACGATCAATCGGCAATAGCTCCATCCATGACTGTTTTTCCATTCTTGCTTTTCCTTTCTCTCATCCAATCTTCACTATATAATTTATTAGCGAAAAAGAGCTATTAGCTTTCGCTTCTAGCTCTCTTATCTCATTATTTACGGTATGTAAAGAGAATACAATACAGATTCTACTCTCTTTCTTTTTGCAGTATATCTTTTAATTCTTCAATAAATACATTTAAATCTTTAAATTGGCGATATACAGAAGCAAAACGCACGTAAGCAACATCATCGATATCACGTAGTTCTTCCATAACAATTTCACCAATCATATCACTTTTCACTTCTGATATACCTAAATTACGAAGTTCACGTTCCACACTTTGAGTTACTTCTTCTAATTGTCTTAAAGATACTGGTCTTTTTTCGCACGCTTTAATTAAGCCGCGTAAAATCTTTTCTTTATTAAACTCTTCTCGTGTTCCTTCTTTTTTTACAACGATAAGAGGTGACTCTTCCACTCTTTCAAATGTCGTAAAGCGGCTTAAACAGCTTTCACACTCTCTCCTTCTTCGAATAGAGCGCCCCTCGTCTACCGGACGCGAATCTAACACTCTTGTACCATTATGAGAACAGGATGGACAACGCAATATATTCACTCCTTTACACTATACTCTTTATTTTTCTCTACTTACTTCATCTGACAATATATATACAGTATTATATAACTCATTCTAACTCTCTTACCACTTTAAGTTTAAACGCATTATGTTATCATCTCGGTTCCAAAAATAAGATGCTAGAATAGGGCGTTAACTTATTCGCAAGAGCTCAATTCATTCAACTAACGAGCACGTCATATTTTTCCTTTTTTTCAAACTAAAAAAGAGGTGCATTATACACCTCTTTACATTTTAAATCAATTATGTTCTTTTTTAAAGAGCTTTTGTTTCTCTCTGCTTAATTTCGAAGCTACCAATGCCTCGAGGAAGCTCGATGCTCTCACGCGTTTTCGCGTTTAAACCTTCTGCAATATATTCTGCAGCAACATTTGGATCAATACGATCCCCACAAGTATAAACATCAATACTCGCGTAACCGTGCTCCGGAAAGCTATGAATTGTTAAATGTGATTCCGAGATAATTACTACTCCACTTACACCTTGTGGTGCAAATTTATGGAAAGCCACCTCACGCACTTCAGCACCAGCTCTTAGTGCTGCATCCACAAATAATTGTTCAATATACGGCATGTCATTAAGCTTGTCGAAATCGCAATCCCAAAGTTCAGCGATCACGTGACGACCCATCGTATCCATAGTATCCATTCTACAGTTCCCCCTTGTAAATTTATTCTAACTGTTCGAATTGAAAACTAATTTGCAATTTGGCTTGCTCCACTACCACGGGGGAAAGTTAGTCCAGAGAGGTCCTAACCCTTTAAGTAGTGACTACGTACCTCAGCTCTTAAGTTTACGAGTGTTAGTATACTTTGTTTATTTTCATTTTGCAACAACAGTTTTTTCGATTTTCTGTCATATTTTCCTCTTTACTTTTCCCTAAAAAAAATAAATGATTCACGAATACAGTAACCTCAACGTTTCGTGGTATGTCCACTTCTAAAAATATACTTATATAATTTTTTTCCTTTTCAGAAAAAAATAAAAAAAAGAGGGCAAATATTCACTTGCCCTCCCCTTATTCAATTAAATATGTTGCACATTTTCTTGTTTCGCTAATTCATCCACAACTAACGTTACAAGATCTACAACACGACGAGAGTAGCCCCACTCGTTATCATACCAAGCAAGTACTTTCACTTTACGATCACCCATTACCATTGTAGATAAACCATCAATAATAGCTGAGTGTGTATTTGTATTAAAGTCAATAGATACTAAAGGCTCTTCGCTGAATTCTACAATGCCTTTTAACGCACCGTTTGCAACAGTTTTGAATGCATCGTTAATAGCTTCTACTGTCACATCGCGTTTTACATCTACTACTAAGTCAACAAGAGACACGTTTGGTGTCGGTACACGAAGTGCCATACCATGAAGTTTTCCATTTAAATGTGGAAGAACTTTTGCTAGCGCTTTCGCAGCACCTGTCGTTGTCGGAATAATTGATTGTCCGCAAGCACGTGCTCTTCTTAAATCTTTATGTGGGTTATCAATATTTTTTTGGTCATTTGTATAAGCGTGAACTGTCGTCATTAAACCGTTTTCAATTCCAAACTGCTCATCTAACACCTTCACAACAGGTGCTAAACAGTTTGTTGTACAAGATGCATTTGAAATAACAGTATGTTTTGTAATATCTAATTGGTCTTCGTTCACACCTACTACAATTGTTACATCTTCATTTTTACCAGGCGCTGTTAAAATAACTTTTTTCGCTCCAGCTTCAACGTGAAGAATTGCTTTTTCTTTTGAATTAAATTTACCAGTTGCTTCAATTACAACTTCAACACCTAAATCTGTCCAAGGCAATTCCTTTGGATCGCGGTTGTTTAAAAGGCGAATCATTTTCCCATCAACTAATAAGTGATCTTCAAATGCTTCTACTGTTCCGTCAAACTTGCCGTGAACTGTATCATATTTAATTAAATGTGCTAACGTTTCAGATGGATAGCTTGCATTGATTGCTACAATTTCGAATGCGCTTTCTTTTATTGCCTGACGAAATACCATTCTCCCAATACGTCCAAATCCATTAATTGCCACACGAGTCATAATATGTTATCCCCCTTGAATGCGTTATACTATTTATCTCCAATCCCAATAATAGTATAACACAAAAAGGGGATATGTCACTAAGCATTTTCATTAATTTCACAATTTTTTAGTCAATAATGTTCCAATTCTTTAAAATCACCTGTAATTGTGTTTTCGTTCCCATAATTGTGCCATCATTATTTATCACTTCATCTGCACGTTTCACTTTTTCTTCTAACGGCATTTGAGATTGAATACGAGCTGTTGCTTCTTCTTCTGAAAAATCGTTTCGCTTCATTAAACGTTCTAATTGCGTACGTGGCTTAACTGCTACAACTAAAACGCGGTCAACGAGACTTGTTAATTTACTTTCAAATAAGAGAGGAATATCTAACACAACCGCTTGCATACCTTCTTTTATGTACATTTCCTTTTGCCTATTCATTTCCTCACGCACTGCAGGATGAACAATTTTGTTTAACTGCAATCGTTTCTCTTCATTATAAAAAACGACACTTCCTAATTTCGGCCGATCCAGTTCCCCATCTTCTTGTAATACTTCCGTTCCAAACACTTCTACAATTTTGTTATATGCTGGCTTTCCTCGTTCTACAACTTCTCGTGCAATAATATCTGCATCAATAACTGGTATACTGAGCTCGCAAAACATTTGAGATACTGTACTTTTTCCGCTTGCAATACCTCCCGTTAATCCAATTACTACTGTCATCATACCCCTCCTCATAATAAAAGGCGCGAAACTAATGTTCCACGCCCGTACTTACATTTTCCAAATTCCAATAATAATGAGTAATACTCCAGGCAGGAATGTAAATTTTTGCAACCATTTCATATTTGATAAAACCGTTCCAAGTTTCATTCCAATAAATAAAAACAAAGAACTCATCACTGCAACTAATATCGCCATCATAGCGGGTGTATACCCTAATAAAGATGCACCAATTCCAGCACCGAATGAATCTACAGAAAGAGCGATACCAAGAAGTAATGCTTCTCCTGCAGAAATGGTGCCTGATTTATCGAAATCTGCTACAGTCGGTTTCCGTAAAATTTGAATGACTAACCCAAGCGAGGCAATCTCTAACTTCCAGACCTTCTCCTCTTGCTTCGGTTCTTCTTTTTTCTCACTTCGAAAAAATTGGTATAATACCCAAATTCCTATTCCAATAAGAACAAGCCCACCGATACGCGTTGCGATAACAGGTGAAAATACTTTCGCGATCATATGTCCAATTCCCATTGAAACAAGCATAACAGCCGCTGAACACATTCCGATAATTACAATTGATCTTAGTGGAATTCTTACGCTTCTTAAACCATATGTTAGCCCTACACTACAGCTATCTAAGCTTAATGTAAAAGCTAATAAAATAAGAGATAAATAAAGGTACATCGGTAAGCTCCTCCCTTATACATAGCTCTGCTGTATGTATATGACAAATGCCTATCCGATGTTATCTCTTTTCTATATTCTTGGCTGACAAATCGGGCAGTAATGCGTTCCTCTTCCGCCAACAACTGTTTTTTCTAATATCGTACCGCAAGTCACACACGGTTCTCCTTTTTTTCCATATACATTTAGAAGTTCTTGGAATGAGCCAATTTGCCCTTGTGAGTTGATATACGTTCGAATTGTACTTCCGCCACGCTTCACTGCTTCGCCTAACGTTGTAACAGTCGCCTCATAAATTCGCTCAATTTCTTCTGCTGTTAAAGACGACGCTTCTCGTTCTGGATGAATTTGAGAACGGAATAAAACTTCATCTACATATATATTTCCAAGTCCTACTAAAAGACGCTGATCTAATAATACAACTTTTATTTTACGATTTGTCTTTTGCAATCTCTCTTGTAAATACTGTGGTGTCAATTCAGCATCAAATGGCTCTGGACCTAAGTCAGCAAGAGGCATTTGATTCATTTCCTCACCTTTTTTAAAGAGATGCATCGTACCGAACTTTCTCACATCTTTATAATGTAATTCAGTTCCATCTGTAAATAAGAAACGGACGTGCGTATGCTTATCAATTGGGGCATCCTCTTGATGCAGTAAAAATTTACCTTCCATACGCAAATGTGAAACAATGACATAATTCGTTACATATAAAAGCAAAAATTTTCCTCTTCGCTTTATATTTTCAATCGTCTCGCCTTTTAGCATTTCTTTAAAGATTTTTGCATCATCTGGACGTTTTACTATTTTGGGATAGGTAACAATGACATCTTCAATTGTTTTTCCTGTTACAAGATTTTCAAGTGTCCGTCTGACGTTTTCAACCTCTGGTAATTCAGGCATTTCATCACTTCCTTATTTTGCATCGTACCAAGTTGGACCGTAAGAATAATCAACTTTCAGCGGAACTGCGAGTTCAATTGCATGCTCCATTACTTCTGGTACAAGCTTCTCTAATTTTTCAATTTCTTCTTTTGGTGCTTCAAATATTAATTCATCGTGTACTTGCAATAGAAGACGTGCTTGTAATCCTTCTTCTTCTAAACGATCTGCCATAATAATCATCGCTTTTTTAATAATATCTGCTGCAGTACCTTGAATTGGTGTATTCATAGCTGTACGCTCAGCAAAGCTACGCAAGTTGAAATTACGACTCGTAATTTCCGGAATGTAACGGCGGCGATTTAATAATGTAGCCACATACCCTTTTTGTTTCGCATCTTTTACGATGTCATCCATGTATTCTTGTACACCAGGGAAACTTTCTAAATACTTTTCAATAAATTCCGCTGCTGCTTTTCTTGTAATTCCTAAGTTTTGTGAAAGACCATAATCACTAATACCATACACAATTCCGAAGTTAACAGCTTTCGCTTGTCGTCTCATATTTGAAGTTACTTCATCTTTTTCAACGCCAAATACATCCATAGCTGTTTTCGTATGAATATCCATGTCATGTTGGAACGCTTCAACTAGCCCTTTATCATTTGCAATATGAGCTAATACACGAAGTTCAATTTGCGAATAATCTGCCGCGTACATAATCCATCCTTCTTCTGATGGAACGAATGCCTGACGAATCTTTCTTCCTTCTTCTAGTCGAATCGGGATATTTTGCAAGTTTGGATCCGTTGAACTTAATCGGCCCGTTTGCGTTAATACTTGATTGAAACGAGTATGAATTTTAGATGAATCTTCATGTACAACTTTTAATAAACCTTCAATATAAGTTGAATTTAGTTTCCCTAATTGACGGTAATGTAAAATGTTTGGAATAATTTCATGGTGATCCATCAGCTTGTCTAGTACATCAGCTGACGTAGAATAACCTGTTTTCGTCTTCTTAATAACCGGTAAGTTTAAATTCTCAAACAGAATAACACCAAGTTGCTTCGGTGAATTAATATTAAATTCTGTTCCCGCCAGCTTATAAATTTCCTGTTCCATCTCCTTTAATCTACCGGCAAGTTCTTCTCCCATATTACGAAGACGTTCTGTATCAACTTTTACACCTTTTACTTCCATATCAGCTAATACACGTGCAAGTGGTAATTCTAACTCTGTAAACAGTTCATATTGCTCATTCTTTTCTAACTCTTCAACGAACGTTTGCTTCACATCATATAATACATGCACTTTACGAGCTACATGCTCCGCTACTATCTCTAGCTCTGGAACAGCACGCTTCGCACCTTTTCCGTAAACTTCTTCATCGGATTTCACAGCATGCGTTTCTTTCATTTTCGCTACAGTGCGGAAATCTTTATCTGTATCAGCCGGATCAAGTAAATAAGCAGCAATTAATAAATCAAAGTCAATCCCTTGCACATCTATACCGTTCCATTTCAGTGCAACAATCGCACGCTTCGCATCAAATGTATACTTTCTCATTTCTCCATCCGCAAGCCACTCTTTAAAAGCATCTGACTTAAGAGCAATGTCTGTCTGAATAAAGTAACATCCATTTTCATTTTGAATACCGAAACCTTGAATATCTGCTTTATGATAATTATCTTCTTGTACTTCAACGATAAGCGCACTATCTTGTTGAAGCATTTCTTCTGTAACTTCTTCCACAATATCAAATGTAATATCATCTAATTCAGCTGGAGCCGTTTCTTCTGGCGTAACACCTAATTTATTTAAAAGAGATGTGAATCCTAAATTCTCGAACATTGGAATGACATCACTTGCTTCATACCCTTTATACTCCATATCATCCACATGCACAGTAATCGGCGCATCTGTAATAATCGTTGCAAGATCTTTACTCATAAGAGCTTG
>NZ_JAKUFF010000035.1:0-44404 GCF_022663305.1 Bacillus cereus group sp. BfR-BA-01408
TGAAAAATTTACTGAAAATATAAGGAATGTAGAATGTTTTGAAGCAAATACAGGAACAGAATCATTATTTATGATGAAGAAGCATACACCAGATTTTGTTTTTTTAAATTCAAAATTACTAGATGGAACGGGTTTTGAATATGCGAGTTTATTACGGGAAGTAAATTGTTATACGAAATTTATTTTTATGGGTGAAGATATAGAAGAGTCCATTACAGCATTTCGTTTTCAAGCAGTTTATTATTTACTACGCCCATTCCGCGAGGAAGATTTGCAATTCCTTTTATATAGAATGGCTAAAGAGCAAGGTGAGAAAGCAAAGAGCTATTTGCGTAAACTACCGATAGAAGGTCAAGAGGGGATTCGGTATATTTTCCCTGAAGATATTGTATATGTAAGCAAAAATAAGGAAAACAAAACAGTTTCAATTTATACAACAAATAATCAGTATATTTCAACATATACACTCCAGGAGCTAGAAAATAAGCTAAATGCATATGATTTTTTACGGGTGCATAAAAGTTATTTAATTAATATGTCATATGTACAAGAGTTAAAGCCTTACTATAATGGCACATATAATCTGTATTTAGATAAATATGATGAGCAACCGATTCCAGTAAGTCGTAATTATGTGAAACGACTTCGAAATAAAATTGAATTATAGCAGATAATGCGAATTTTTTAACATGATAAACTAAAAATCCTTCATGATAGGGAGGATTCAAATTAAATATTCAGAAAATTTAGTACAATCCCACTAAGAAATAGTATTGGGGGGATTGTATGTGAGAACAGTGAAGTCAATTTTACTTTGGGGAGTTATTGCAGCAGTAGGAGCCGGTGCTTTTGGTGTAATAGCTTTATCACAAGGTGAAACTATTAATGCTGTATGGCTCTTAGTAGCTGCGGTATGTGTGTATGCAGTTGCTTATCGCTTTTATAGTAGATTTATAGCGAGAAAGGTATTCGGTTTAGATAATAATCGGCAAACGCCAGCTCATACATTAAATGATGGAAAAGATTATGTTCCGACAAATAAATGGGTATTATTTGGGCATCATTTTGCAGCAATCGCTGGGGCTGGGCCTTTAGTAGGACCGATTTTGGCGGCACAAATGGGATATTTGCCAGGGACAATATGGATTATTGTAGGGGTAGTTGTCGCTGGAGCTGTGCAAGATTTTGTCATTTTATTTGCTTCGATGAGACGTAATGGTAAATCTCTCGGTGAAATGATTAAAGATGAGATTGGTCCTGTTACAGGACTTATTGCAATGATTGGTATTTTAGGCATTATGATTATTTTATTAGCAGTATTAGCATTAGTAGTAGTAAAGGCGCTTGTCGGAAGCCCTTGGGGAATGTTTACGATAGCAGCGACGATTCCTATTGCTATTTTAATGGGAGTATATATGCGCTACATTAGGCCTGGACGGGTTGGTGAAGGGTCAGTAATTGGAATTATCCTACTTATACTGTCTCTTATTGGAGGGCAGTATGTAGCGGAAAATCCAGCGCTTGCAAGCATGTTCACGTTTAGCGGAGAAACAATTGCTATAATGCTTATTGTATATGGGTTTATCGCATCGGCATTACCAGTTTGGATGCTTTTAGCACCACGTGATTATTTAAGTACATTTTTAAAAGTCGGAACAATTGTAGGATTGGCAATCGGTATTTTAATTGTAGCACCAGATTTACAAATGCCAGCAGTTTCGAAATTTATTGATGGAACTGGTCCTGTGTTCTCTGGAAACTTATTCCCGTTCTTATTTATTACTATTGCTTGTGGTGCAGTGTCTGGATTCCATGCTCTTGTTTCATCAGGTACGACGCCGAAGATGATTGAGCAAGAGGGACACGCACAGCCAATCGGTTATGGAGCAATGTTAATGGAGTCGTTTGTAGCGGCGATGGCGATGATTGCAGCTTGTGTATTAACACCGGGAACGTATTTTGCAATTAATAGTCCTGCAGCACTTATCGGTACAGATGTCTCGCAGGCAGCTCAAGTTATTTCCTCATGGGGATTTGCTATTACACCAAATGAACTAAAAGATCTCGCTGTAAACGTTGGAGAGCAAACGATTTTATCACGTACAGGTGGTGCACCAACGTTAGCGATAGGTATGGCATATATTTTCTCACAAGTAATAGGTGGAACGGCCATGATGGCATTTTGGTATCATTTTGCGATTCTCTTTGAAGCACTATTCATTTTAACAACAATTGATGCTGGAACGCGTGTCGGCCGATTTATGATTCAAGATATTTTAGGGCATGTGTATAAGCCATTTGGGAAAACGGATTCTACATTCGCGAATGTAATAGCTACAACGTTATGTGTATTAGGATGGGGTTATTTCTTATATCAAGGGGTAGTTGATCCACTTGGTGGAATTAATACATTATGGCCACTTTTCGGTATTGCAAATCAAATGTTAGCAGGTATTGCATTATTACTTGGAACGACAATTTTATTCAAAATGGGAAAAAAGGTATATGTTTGGGTGACGCTTATTCCAACTGTCGGATTGCTTATTGTAACGATGACAGCGGGTTATCAAAAGCTATTTCATGAAAACCCTAAAATAGGATTTCTATCCCACGCAAAGGTGTTTCAAGGAGCATTAGATGAAGGGAAAGTGTTAGCGCCAGCTAAAAATGTTGCCCAAATGAAGCAAATTATTTTCAATGATTATATTGATGCGGCACTTTGTGGGATTTTTATGATCGTTGTAATCGCTGTATTAATTTCTGCAATTCGAATTTGGATTCAAGTATTAAGAAATAAGCCGATGCCGCTAAAAGAGGCACCATATATCCCTAGAGATGAAAGTGAGTCGAGGAACTATGCTTAAAAGACTACGGCAAGTATGGGGACAAAGGAAACACTTTATTAGCTTACTTGTTGGGGTACCAAGCTATGAAACATATGTAGAGCATATGAAAAAGCATCATCCAGAAGAAGAAGTTGTATGTCAAAAACAATTTTTTGCAGAAGCGCAAGAAGCAAGATTTAATGCAAAGGGCGGAAAAATCTCGCGCTGTTGTTAGTGAAAAGGACGAATTTTCGTCCTTTTTATTTTTTGCTGTTTCACGTGGAACAGCAAAAAATAAATAAAAATCTTTGGGAATTATAGGTATTTCGTATACAATAAAATAAGGAAAGGGATAGATAGAAAAGTAGGGAGATTATTTTATGTTAAAGGACTTATTTGTAAACACAACCATTATTCTTTCCTTTATTTTCATTGGAGGTCAGCTTTTAAGAGATAAACCGTTAGAAGAAGGGTTCTCTTTTTGGCAGAAATGTGTAGTAGGTATTCTTACTGGAATATTAGGTATATTACTAATGTATTTCGGTGTTCATGTTGGTACCATCCTATTGGATTTACGCTACTTAGCTGTTATTCTGGCCGTTATAATTGGTGGCCCAATAGCGAGTACTATAGCTGTTAGTATGATTTTAGTAACTAGGTTAGTATTTATGGATTATTCATTAGCTTCTCAAGTAGCTTTTTATACAATTATTGCGATAGGGATAGGTAGTATCTTTATTTCGCGTCTAAAACTTTCTCTAGGAGAAAAATGGGTATGGTTACATACATATATTTTATCTATTCTAATTCCCTCACTATATATATGGTTAATCAAAGATATTCACATAGTGGGATTATATTTGGTTTCTAGTATTATTACAGGCTATATAACATTTATAAGCGCAAATTATGTATTACAATCCAATGAGTTATTTCAAAAGATGAAGCAATATGCAACGATAGATGCATTGACAGGTTTAGGAAATGTAAGGCAGTTTGATTTAGAAATGAATCATCATATTGGTAATAAGCGTATGAAAAATGATTCACTTTGTTTACTACTTATAGATATTGATCATTTTAAGTGTGTAAATGATACGTATGGGCATCCTGCAGGAGATGAAGTGTTAAAACAAATAGGTAGTATTTTAAGGGAAGTTTCACCGTTCCCAAATTTGTCCTTTCGAAAAGGTGGAGAAGAGTTCGCGCTTTTGATACCAAAGAAGGGATTAGCTTACGGAATGCATACGGGGGAAAAAGTTCGCACAGCTGTTGAAAACCATTCATTCGAATTGTTAAATGGAACAAAAATAAAAATTACAGTTTCAGTAGGCGTTTCAGTATATGAAGAATCACCAGAGCAATTTATTCAAGCTGCCGATGATGCATTATATTACTCCAAAAGAAATGGTAGAAATCAGGTTAGTTCCGCATCTTAAAGATAGGATGACCAGAAGAGCTTATAAATAAAAACACCCACAGAGAGGGAAATACACACTCTGTGGGTGTTTTTATTTATAAGTTAGACAAGCTCTTTTGATACAACGAATTTACGATATGCACCGTGATGTGTTGGGCCTACGTATTCGTTGATCTTGAATGAATAACGGATAGCAGCTGTGATAAATTCTTTAGCAGTTTTTACTGCTTCTTTCACAGGTTTTCCTTTTGCAAGTTCTGCTGTAATTGCAGCAGAATATGTGCAACCTGCGCCGTGTGTATTTGTCGTATCAATTTTTTCTGATTCTAGAATGTCGAATGTCTCTCCATCATATAGAACGTCGATTGCAGTTTCAGTACCAAGCTTGCTACCGCCTTTAATTAGGACATACTTCGCACCTAAAGCATGGATTTTTTTCGCTGCTTCTTTCATGTCTTCAAGAGAATTAATCTTTACGCCACTTAATTGGTAAGCTTCAAATAAGTTTGGTGTGACAACTAATGCCTTTGGAACAAGAACGTCACGTAAGCAATCATTCGTTTCAGGATGTAATGCTTCATCAGCCCCTTTACATACCATAACAGGGTCAACTACTACATTTTTGAAATTATGTTTTTCGATTGTTTCTGCAACCATTTCAATAATTTCTACTGATCCAAGCATACCTGTTTTTAAAGCATCTACGCCAACTCCCTCAATTGTCGTTTCTAATTGTGGTTTTAATGTAGAAGCTGGGATTGGAAATACGTTATGTGCCCAACCGTTATGTGGATCCATCGTTACGATTGTCGTAAGAGATGTCATTCCGTACACACCAAGTTCTTGGAATGTTTTTAAATCTGCTTGTATACCAGCACCGCCACTTGTGTCAGAACCAGCGATAGTAAGTGCTTTATTTAATGTCATTATGAAAAGCCCCCTCAGGTGATATAATGAAAACTATGTTTTCACCATTATATCAATGTTACGAATAAGTACAAAGTGAAAAGTAGATGATTTATGTTAGGAACTATGTAAAATCTTGTATGTAGGAGACGAATTATGTTTCAAGAGAATCGTACAAATGAATTAGTTATATTAAAAGAGATTGCAGAAACATTAAATACATCAAATGATACATATCATGTATTGCAAGCAGTACTAGAAAAATTGCTGAGTGTAACAGGTTTAACGACAGGATGGATATTTCTTGCGGATGAAGATGGTAGGTATACAAAATTAATTGATTATCAATTACCAGAGGCACTTACATATGAAAACAAACGTCCGATGTGTGAAGGGGAATGTTGGTGTTTACGTGGCTTTGTTGATGGAAAATTAGAACGAGCTGTTAATATTATTGAATGTAAAAGAATTAATAATGCAATTGAATATAATTGGGGAGATACAGAAGGAATTCTTCATCATGCTACGGTTCCTTTAAAGGCTGGAGGAGAAAAATTTGGTTTGTTAAATGTGGCAAGCCCAGGTAAAACACATTTTTCAGAAGAAGAATTAGTATTGCTTCAATCAGTTGCCTTCCAAATTGGAACGGCTTTAAAACGAGCAAAGTTATATGAAAATGAAAAGCGAAGAGCACATTATTATGTGAAATTAGAACGGTTCATTCAAGTTTTAAGAACGATTCATCAATTTAATATATTGCCTGAAAAAGTTGTAGATCAATTAGGTGAAGTGTTTCAGTGGAATCAAGTCGCATTCTTTATTAGGGAAGAGAAAGAATTATCCTTGCGGGCATCTTATTGCCAGGAAGAATTGCAAGAGGATATAAAAAAAGCAGCGAAAGAAGCATTAGAAAAAGGTGAACCTATTTTATTAAATCATCAAGTCAGTCATAAGGTAGCCTCTAATAGGACGGTTATTGCTACACCAATACAGATTCAAACTCACATATTTGGTGTTTTATGTGTTAGTTCAAATAATGGTGAATTTGATGTGAATACAATAGATGTACTTCAAGCAATTACAAATCATATTTCCTTCGTGATAGAAAATTTAAGGTTAAATGAGCAACGGCGTGAACTTGTACGAATGGAAGAAAGAAATCGGTTAGCAAGGGATTTACATGATTCCGTCTCACAAAAGCTATTTTCGTTAACCTTTATGACAAAAGGCGCTGAGGCAGTTTTAAAAGGTCAAAATGAAAAAGTGGATCGATCTTTGCATGATATACGTGAACTAGCGCAAGGAGCTTTAAAAGAAATGAGGACGTTAATTTGGCAACTACGTCCAGCGGGTTTAGAGAAAGGGTTATTACCAGCTTTAAAGCAATATGGTGAAAGTTTGGGATTGAAAATTCGGGAACAAGTTACAGGTGTCCGTGATTTACCACGTGTAGTAGAGGAAGCGCTATGGAGAATTGGACAAGAAGCTTTAAATAATGTAAGTAAGCATGCGAATGTTAGAGAAGCGACGATTTATTTCAAAGTGACGGAGAAGAATGTATCATTAGAAATAGTAGATCAAGGAAACGGCTTTGTAGAAAAGGATATAAAAGAGAAGAAATCACTTGGCATGACTACGATGCGCGAAAGAGTAGAATTAATCGGTGGAACAATTAAAGTTGTAAGTGATAAAAAAAGAACAAGTGTAAAAGTAAACGTACCATTATGATGTGAAAATGAGGGAAGTTTGTGAAAATAAAAGTATTGTTAGTGGATGATCATACAGTCGTTTTAAAAGGATTAGCATTTTTCTTAAGTACACAGGAAGATATAGAGTTAGTTGGAGAAGCAAGCAATGGGAAAGAGGCACTAATAAAAGTAGGGGAGACGAATCCTGATGTTGTACTAATGGATTTATATATGCCCGAAATGGATGGTGTTGAGGCGACAGCGTGTATTAAAAAAGAATATCCAGATGTGAAAGTAATTGTATTAACTAGCTTTTCTGATCAGGCGCATGTGTTACCAGCATTAAGGGCTGGAGCAAGCGGGTATATTTTAAAAGATGTAGAACCGGATCAGCTTGTTGAGGCTATTCGAAGTGCATATAAAGGTAATATTCAATTACATCCTGATATAGCAAATGCTCTTCTCTCTCAAACATTACCTGTAGAAGAAAAAGAAGAAGAGCCTTCTATTCAAGTGGATGTGCTAACAGCGAGAGAAAATGAAGTATTGCAGCTATTAGCGAAAGGGATGAGTAATAAAGAAATCGCTTCTGTTTTAGTTATTACAGAAAAAACGGTAAAAGCTCATGTAAGTAGTATTTTGAGTAAGTTGAATTTATCTGATCGTACGCAAGCGGCATTATATGCAGTGAAAAATGGAGTTGTATAAGACGAAAGTCGTAAGACCTAGTTCGCCTTTAGAAGGTGGACTTTTTTTATGGAAAAATACGTCTATGTGAGGACGAAATTGTCTTGATATAAAGATAAAATATGTTTGTAAGCAACAAAACAACAATTACAAGGGATACCTTTTTAAAAGCATATAACAACATAAGAGTGAGTAGTAGGAGGAAAAACAATGGCAACAGTTTTATTTGTAAAAGCAAACAACCGCCCAGCGGAACAAGCAGTTAGTGTGAAATTATACGAGGCATTTTTAGCGAACTATAAAGAAGCACATCCAAATGATACAGTAGTAGAACTTGATTTATATAAAGAAGAATTACCATATGTAGGCGTAGATATGATTAATGGTACATTCAAAGCAGGTAAAGGATTTGATTTAACGGAAGAGGAAGCAAAAGCAGTAGCAGTTGCTGATAAGTATTTAAATCAATTCCTAGAAGCTGATAAAGTCGTTTTCGGTTTCCCATTATGGAACTTAACGATTCCAGCAGTATTACACACATATATTGACTATTTAAACCGAGCTGGTAAAACATTTAAATATACGCCAGAAGGCCCAGTTGGTTTAATTGGTGATAAGAAGATTGCATTATTAAACGCGCGCGGCGGTGTATATTCTGAAGGTCCAGCAGCTGAAGTAGAAATGGCTGTTAAATATGTAGCAAGCATGATGGGCTTCTTCGGTGCAACAAACATGGAAACAGTAGTTATTGAAGGACATAATCAATTCCCAGATAAAGCAGAAGAAATCATTGCAGCTGGTCTTGAAGAAGCAGCTAAAGTAGCAAGTAAATTTTAATTGAAAATAAAATCGTCACTCAAAAAAGTAGCATTAACAGATAAACGTTAATGCTACTTTTTTATATTTTAAGTTCGTCAGCTAGTTTTTCTAACTGAATTCGATCTTGTATGTAATAGGTTCTTCCATCTTTCCGTAAGTAATTTTGTTGGCAAAATTGGTTTAATACATATAAAAGGTGACGGTAGCTAACATTTAAGTATTCCGAAACCTCGGTATGTTTTTCTATATAACTGTTATTTTGTTCTGTTAATAGAATAAACGCCGCTAATCGATTTTCGAACGGATAACTATTATTTTTAGCATAACTTTCTGTTCGGGTAATGGTTTTCTCACCGATAAATTTGCATAGTTTCTGTAGAAAGGTAGCATCTTGTAACAAAAGATGCTGACAATCCTTAAGAGGAAGCGCTAAGCATATACAATCTTCAATTACTTCCACCGTTTTCGTAATAGATTCTACGCCAATTAATCCTAATTCCCCAATGAACGAAGGTGCCTGAATAAAGTTAATCAAGGAGACCTTTCCGTTTTTGTGACTCATATATATTTTTGCTTTCCCAGCAATTAAGTAATAAAGATAAGGAACATCGACCCCTTCATTACATATCTTTTCTCTTTTCTGAAAGGAATGTAGTTCAGCATACGGTAAGATATCAAAAGAAAAAAGAGTATGGAAATTGTAAGTTTGTATGTAATGAGAGATTTCTTCGCTATTTCTGCTGACTTTCATGTTTTCACCTCATGTTTAGTATGAGATATCTCCTATTATTTTTACAAGAAAGAATGATACGATTTACTTAAATTTGTTTTTGTAGAAAAGAGAGTGTGAAGGGCTTATGAAAAAATATAAAACATTATTATTCGATGTAGATGATACATTGTTAGATTTTCAAAAGGCAGAAAAATCGGCATTACGTATGCTTTTTGAAGAGAAAGGGATGTTTCTAACTAGCGAAATTGAAGCGCAATATAAAAAAATTAATAAAAGTCTTTGGACTGCTTTTGAAGAAGGTGAAATAAGTCGTGATGAAGTTGTAAATACACGATTTTCAATTTTGTTTAAAGAATACGGGGAAGAAGTAGATGGGATATTATTCGAAAATAATTATCGCAGTTACTTAGAAGAAGGAAATCAGCTCATGGAAGGTGCTTTACAATTTATAAATCAAATTCAAAGTGAGTACGATTTATATATAGTGACAAACGGTATTTCTAAGACGCAAGATAAACGATTACGTAATGCAGGGTTACATGCCTTGTTTCAAGATATTTTCGTTTCTGAAGATACAGGTTATCAAAAGCCGATGAAAGAGTATTTTGATTATGTTTTTGAAAGGATCCCTAACTTTGTTCCTGAAGAAGGGCTCATTATTGGGGATTCGTTAAGCGCTGATATGAAAGGTGGATATGTAGCGGGAATTGATACTTGTTGGTTTAATCCAGAAAAGAAATGTAATAATAGCGAGATTGTGCCAACATATGAAGTGCAAAATTTTGAAGAGTTATACGCGTTATTGAAGCAACATGTGTAATGAGAATAGGCAGTGGAACTTTCGTCTCTACTGCCTATTTTTTATTGGTAGTTTCATTGTGTTTTGGAAGTAGAAATGCATTTCCGATAGCACCTGCTCGAATCGTTTGTAATAGTAAATTAAGTGAAGGTTTTAAAAGGTCTTTTTCAAATGAATATAGAATATATTTCTTTTGTTATGTACATTAAATTCCTTGTAGTTAATTTAGAACATTCAGAAAAACTGATTGACATTAGGAAATTATTGCTATAAAATCAACGGTAATTGCATAGTCTTATCAAGAAAAGGTGGAGGGACAGGCCCGATGAAACCTTGGCAACAGCCGTATAACGGAATTGTGCCAAATCCTGCAGGTAATAAACCCTGAGAGATAAGAAAGAGCCTTTAGAGCGTGTTTTCAAACTGCTCCTTTCTTGTTTTCAGGAAAGGGGCAGTTTTTTATTTTGTATAAAAGAAAGGAGAATAAGAGATGGGAGAATCATGGGGGAAAGGAACAATTTGCGTGCAAGGTGGCTATACGCCAAAGAATGGTGAACCGCGTGTTTTACCGCTTTATCAAAGTACAACGTATAAATACGATACTTCGGATGATTTAGCAGCCTTATTTAATTTAGAGGCAGAAGGATATATATATACGCGTATTGGAAATCCTACTTTAGCTGCATTTGAGCAAAAGCTAGCAGATTTAGAGGGTGGCGTAGGAGCTGTTGCAACGGCTTCTGGGCAGGCTGCTATTATGCTTGCTGTTTTAAACATTTGTAGTAGCGGAGACCACTTGCTTTGTTCTTCCACAGTTTATGGCGGGACGTTTAATTTATTTGGAGTGAGTTTGCGTAAGCTTGGTATCGATGTTACATTCTTTAATCCGAATTTAACTGCTGATGAAATTGTGGCCCTTGCTAATGATAAGACGAAACTCGTTTATGCAGAATCGCTAGGAAATCCGGCGATGAACGTTTTAAATTTCAAAGAACTTTCAGATGCAGCGAAAGAGTTGGAAGTACCTTTTATCGTGGATAATACATTAGCAACCCCTTATTTATGCCAAGCATTTGAACATGGAGCAAATATTATCGTTCATTCTACGACGAAATATATTGATGGTCATGCAAGTTCGTTAGGTGGCATTGTTATTGACGGAGGGAACTTCGATTGGACAAACGGGAAATATCCTGAACTAGTTGAACCGGATCCAAGTTATCACGGCGTAAGTTACGTTCAAAATTTTGGTGCAGCAGCTTATATTGTGAAGGCACGTGTTCAATTATTAAGAGACTACGGAAACTGTATGAGCCCATTTAATGCGTATATTAGCAATATCGGCTTAGAAACATTGCATTTACGAATGGAGCGTCATAGTGAAAATGCTCTTGCAGTTGCTAAATGGCTTGCTGATCATGAACGTATTGAATGGGTGAACTATCCGGGATTAGATAGTAATGAAAATTACTCGTTAGCACAAAAGTATTTGAAAAGAGGTGCTAGTGGTGTTTTAACATTCGGTATTAAGGGAGGATTAGAAGCAGCAAAAGAATTTATCGCAAATGTAAAACTAGCAACTCTCGTAACGCATGTGGCTGATGCGCGAACTTGCGTTATACATCCTGCTAGTACAACGCATAGACAATTAAGTGCCGAAGATCAGCGCTTAGCTGGCGTCACATCAGATTTAATTCGTTTATCAGTTGGTATAGAAGATGTTTCGGATATTATTGCAGATTTAGAAGCAGCGCTAGTCGGAGGCAAACAACATGCCGATCATAATTGATAAAGATTTGCCAGCTCGCAAAGTGTTGCAGGAGGAAAATATTTTTGTAATGACAAAAGAGCGAGCAGAAACACAAGATATCCGGGCATTGAAAATTGCTATATTAAACTTAATGCCTACAAAGCAAGAAACAGAAGCGCAATTACTTCGTTTAATTGGCAATACACCGTTGCAATTAGATGTACATTTACTTCATATGGAATCACACCTGTCCCGTAATGTCGCACAGGAACATTTAACGAGTTTCTATAAAACATTCCGTGATATTGAGAATGAGAAATTTGATGGACTCATTATTACAGGAGCACCAGTTGAAACCCTTTCTTTTGAAGAGGTAGATTATTGGGAAGAGCTTAAACGTATTATGGAGTATTCAAAAACGAATGTAACATCTACGCTTCATATTTGCTGGGGGGCACAGGCTGGTTTGTATCATCATTATGGTGTTCAAAAGTATCCTCTTAAGGAAAAAATGTTTGGTGTATTTGAACATGAAGTTCGTGAGCAACATGTGAAATTGTTACAAGGGTTTGATGAATTATTTTTTGCCCCGCATTCTCGTCATACGGAAGTACGAGAGAGTGACATTAGAGAAGTGAAGGAGTTAACGTTATTAGCCAACTCTGAGGAAGCGGGTGTTCATCTTGTTATTGGGCAAGAAGGAAGACAAGTGTTTGCGCTCGGTCATAGTGAATATAGTTGTGATACGTTAAAGCAAGAATACGAACGAGATCGTGACAAAGGGTTAAATATTGATGTGCCGAAAAACTATTTTAAGCATGATAATCCAAATGAGAAGCCGCTTGTAAGGTGGAGAAGCCATGGAAATCTATTATTCTCTAATTGGCTAAATTATTACGTGTATCAAGAAACCCCTTATGTATTATAAAAAAAGATTGTGTAACACGTGGCAACGTTTTCTCTGCAATGGTTAACTTATATTTTTTCCGAATGTTCTAAAAACATTGTTTTTCAGATTTTTTACTCATATAATTTCATCTAAACACAATTTTTGAGGGGTGGACAGTATTATGAAAGAAATTCAAGTTGGCTTATTAGGTCTTGGGACAGTTGGTAGCGGTGTAGTTCGTATCATTACAGATCACCAAGAGCGACTGATACACCAAGTAGGTTGTCCTGTAAAAGTAACGAAAGTGCTAGTACAAAATATTGAAAAAGAGAGAGAAGTAGAGGTACCTTCTACTCTATTAACGCAAAATGCAAATGAAATTTTAGATAATCCAAATATTGATGTTGTCATCGAAGTGATGGGTGGCATTGATGACGCAAAATCGTATATTTTACAAGCTTTACAAAGCGGGAAGCATGTTGTGACTGCCAATAAAGATTTAATGGCGTTACATGGAGCGGAACTGTTAGCGGTAGCAAAAGATAATAAAGCAGATTTGTTTTATGAAGCAAGTGTAGCCGGAGGGATTCCGATTTTACGAAGTATCGTAGAGGGACTTTCTTCAGATCTTATTACGAAAGTAATGGGAATTGTAAATGGAACGACAAATTTTATTTTGACGAAAATGTCAGATGAAGGGAGAGCATATAACGACGTGTTAAAAGAAGCTCAGCAACTTGGATTTGCAGAAGCAGATCCAACATCAGATGTAGAAGGTTTAGATGCAGCAAGAAAAATGACGATTTTGGCTACCCTTGGTTTCTCTACAAATGTAGAGCTTGGAGATGTGAAGGTAAAAGGCATTACTTCTATTACAGAAGAAGATATTGAATACAGTAAGAGTTTAGGATACACGATTAAATTAATCGGTCTTGCGAAGCGAGATGGTGAGAAATTAGAGGTTACAGTTGAACCGACATTACTCCCAAATACACATCCTCTTGCGGCCGTGCAAAACGAATATAACGCTGTATATGTGTATGGTGAAGCAGTTGGAGAAACGATGTTTTATGGACCAGGTGCAGGAAGTTTACCGACAGCAACAGCTGTTGTTTCTGATTTAGTAGCTGTAATGCAAAATATTAGATTAGGGGTAACAGGAAATAGTACTGTAGTCCCGCAATATCAAAAAGTATTAAAAGAGCCAGACGAAATTGTTGTAAAGAAATTTTTAAGACTTCATGTAAAAGATGAAATTGGTGTATTTGCAAAAATTACTTCGTTATTCTCTGAGCGTGGTGTTAGCTTTGAAAAGATTATTCAAATGCCGCTTGAAGAGAAAGGAAAGGCTGAAATTGTCATTGTAACGCATCGTGCTTCTCTTGCTGATTATGATTATATTCTACATACGTTGCAAGGGTATGAAGAAATAGATTGTTTGAAAGCAAACTACCGAATTGAAGGAGATGCTAAGTAGTATCTCTACTAATAAAAAAACCTATTAAGCAGCTTGCTTAATAGGTTTTTTTCTATTTAAAATTTGTGTACCAACTTGAATAAATGCTTGTATAATCCAGCCTGTTGTAAAGGATAAAATGATTGTTCCAAAATAGATAGGTCCATTTAATAAGAAGCTTAATGTTAAAAATAAGAATGCTAACGAAATTTCTGTCCTTCTAAATGTCCATTTCTTTTTCTCAGCAACTGTTAAAACGAAAGCTTCTTGAGGTGCTGCACAAAGATTTGTAGAGACGTAAAGACCAATTCCAGCTCCAACGAATAGATTTCCGCAAATAAGTGTTATATATTTTGGAAGAGAACGGATAGCGTCCATAATAGTTGGAATGGAACCGATCCAATCAACAAAAAGAGAAATAAGAACCATTGTTACAATTGTACCGATCGTAATTTGTTTTTTATTCCAAAAGAGTACGATAAGGGTAAAAGCAAAGTTAATCATGAAAATCCAAAAACCGA
Organism: Bacillus cereus group sp. BfR-BA-01408; assembly: GCF_022663305.1. Lineage (NCBI taxonomy): Bacteria > Bacillati > Bacillota > Bacilli > Caryophanales > Bacillaceae > Bacillus > Bacillus cereus group sp. BfR-BA-01408. Next base: position 14,494 of record NZ_JAKUFF010000035.1, read on the forward strand.
TACTTATCCCAAAATTTTGATATAGTGCAATAAAGAAGGAATCATAAGGGCTCAGTCCAAAGGAAGTAATTGTCGTCATCATATTAATGCCGATGGCGAGAATGAGTAGACCGCCAATGAAAAATATATGTTCTAATTTGACTCGAAGCATAGTTGTATATCCTTTCAAAAAGTATTTGCTAGGAAAGGATATATTGTGGAAAGCTTACCAGGTCAAGGGAGAATTTTTGCAGGGAAGGGGAAAATGAGATGACGAATATAAGAAAGATTGCTGAACTTGCTGGGGTATCTGTTTCAACTGTTTCACGTGTACTAAATAATCATCCATATGTGAATGAACAGAAGCGAAAAGAAATTTTAGCAATTATAGAAGAATTAAACTATACGCAAAATGTGAATGCAATTCATTTAGTGAAAGGGAAAACGAATGTCATTGGCGTTTTATTACCGCATGTAAATGACCAATATTATAGTGCTATTATTGAGGGAATATCAAAGGAAACAGCAAAGAATAATTATAATATGATGCTTTGTCAGACGAATTATAGCGAGGAAAGAGAATTAGAAATTTTGAATATGTTAAAAATGAAAAAGCTTGATGGGGTTATTATATGTTCGCGGGCAAATAGTAAGGAAAAGCTCGAAGAATATACGAAATTTGGTCCTATTGTTATGTGTGAAGAAATAGACTCGAACTACATTTCGAGTGTGCATATTGATTATTATAAAGTGTTTTCGCGCGGGATGAAGAGCTTAATAGATGCGGGCCATACAAGTATTGGGTATTGCATTGGAAGAAGTAACAGTATTAATAGTCAAAGAAGAAAACAAGCATATGAAGATTCGCTTCAACAGATTGCTGTAACACCGATAGAGGCTTGGAAGTTTAAAGGCTGTTTTACGGTGGAAGATGGGCGTAATGTAATTAGGGAATTGGCCTCTATGTCAGTAAAACCAACAGCGTTTCTTGTATCTTGCAACCATATTGCAGCGGGGATGGTAACAGAAGCGAAAAAACAAGGAATTCGTATTCCAGAGGATATTACGATTATCGGTTGTGATGATCAAGATGTAGCAGACATTTTAGGCATTACGACGATTTCATATTGTAGTAAAAATGTTGGCGTGAAGGCATTTGAATTATTATATGAAAAGATTAATGATAAGCAAATCGATATAAAGCACGTAGAGTTATTGCCACAATTAGTACATAGGGAAACAACATAATAGATAAGGTTTGAAAATCGCTTTTCAAAATTGCGTTTGGTATAATTATGGACAATCTATGAGGGCTAAAAGGGGTTTTGATATGAGATCAAAAGTAGTTAAAGTAATTCTACTCATTACAATTGCATCTTTCTGTTTATTTGCATATGGCTTTGTTTCAGGTGTAAATGATGTATTAAATCCGAAAGCTTCAAATTTAATTAAAAAGACCGATGTAGTGACAAAGGAGAAAAAGAAAACGGGAACGTTACAAATCGTTAGTTTAGGTGATTCATTAACACGCGGTGTTGGTGATAAAGAAGGAATTGGCTATATTGGACGGATGAAAGAAGATTTACAAAAAGATTATAAGCAAAAGGTTGCCTTAACGAACTTAGCTGTTAGTGGTGCGAAAATGCCTGACTTATTAAAACAAATTGAGAGTAGTGGCGCTCAATATTCAATTAAACAAGCAGATGTAATCGTTTTAACGATTGGAGGAAATGATTTATTTCCAGGCTGGGAATCGCTTGGAAAGATAGATTTAGAAACGTATCGTCCTGATACGGAAACATTCCAAAATGAAGCGAAGAAAATTATAGAAGAAATTCGTAAGTTAAATACAGATAGCCCAATTTTTTGGCTAGGTTTATATAATCCTTTTGAAGATGTAGAAGATTTAAAGGGGTCTTCAAACATTGTTATAGACTGGAATGCATCTTTAGAAAAATTGGCGGTAAATAATAAAAATGTGTATATTACACCGACATTTGATTTGTTCCAAAACCGTGGGAAAGATTTATTATACTCCGATCATTTTCATCCGAATGAAATAGGGTATACATATATGGCGGACCGATTAGTTCAAAATGTAGCAAGTAAATTAAAACTAGAACAAGGAGGGGTAAAATGACGACGATACTTTCCGTACGAGACGTGAAGAAGGTAATTGGAAATAAGACTCTTGTAGAGAATATTTCTTTTGATGTAACGCAAGGAGAAGTGTTCGGCTTCTTAGGACCAAATGGTGCTGGAAAGACGACTACCATTCGAATGTTAGTCGGATTAATTAAGGCGACAGAAGGTACAATTTCTATCGGTGGTTATTCGATTAAGGAAAATTTCAGAGAAGCGATGCGTCAAATTGGGAGTATCGTTGAAAACCCAGAGTTGTATACATATTTAACGGGATGGGAAAATTTAAAGCAATTTGCCCGTATGTTAGGTGATATATCAGATGAACGTATTATGGAAATTGCTCAAATGGTTCATTTGGATGAAAGAATTCACGATAAGGTAAAAACATACTCACTCGGTATGAAACAGCGCCTTGGCATTGCACAAGCGCTTCTTGGAAATCCTAAATTGCTCATATTAGATGAGCCGACAAACGGTTTAGATCCAGCTGGAATTAGAGAGCTTAGGGAATTTATACATAAGCTTGTAAAAGAAGAAAATATGAGCGTATTTATTTCCAGTCATTTGCTAAGTGAAGTGCAAATGATATGTGATCGCGTTGCTATTATTCATAAAGGAAAGATGATAACAGTTGCCAAGGTTGAAGAGTTAATTAAAACAGCAAGTGACCGTGTAGAATGGATTGTTACGCCGATTGGGAAAGCAAAAGATATGCTAGAAGATGCTGAGGAAGTAAGAGAAGTGAGTATAGAAGGTGATCGATTACTATGCCGTATGAATATCGCATCTATAAGTAATTGGAATAAACATTTTGTAGAAAACGAGATAGATGTACATAGCGTTAAAGAACTTGTATTTACGCTAGAAGATTTATTTATTGAACTCACAAGGGGGGAGCAGCATGCGTGAATTTGCGAATCTAGTTTTAAATGAATCAGAAAAGATTTACCGCAAGAAACGTATTTTTGTTGTCATGCTTATTTTAGCAATCTTAATCCCACTTTTTGTGTACGCGCAGTATCGTGAAATAGAAACGACACAGAAAAGGCTCGGTACAACTGATTGGAAGGTTTCATTACAACAGCAAATTGTTGATTCTCAGAACCGGTTGAACAATTCTAGGTTGCCAGAAGAATGGCGTGATTGGTTAAAGGTAAGAGTTGAGCAGCAACAATATTATTTAGATCATGATATTAACCCGATGGCACCGGGCGCACCGACTTTTGTCAGAGCGTTTATTGAACAAGGGATTACGTTATTTATTCCGCTTCTCGTAATGATTGTCGCCATTGATATCGTTTCAGGAGAACGAAGTGATGGGACGATGAAGATGTTACTTACGCGGCCGATTCGGCGCTGGAAAATACTCCTTAGTAAATACGTAACGATGTTATTTTTCATTTCGCTCATACTGTTTCTTGTAGGTTTGTTTGCTTACATACTATCAGGGCTTGTATTTGGATACTCGGGATGGAATTTACCTGTTTTAACAGGATTCGTCATTGATAAGGAAACGTTAAATACGAATTTTGTACATCTTATTCCGCAGTGGCAATATATCTTGATGGCATATGGATTAGCTTGGTTTGTTGCTATCGTTGTCGGAACTATATCATTTATGGTCTCTGTTTTAATTCGTAATACACCAGCTGGTATGGGCGTTATGCTAGCTGCATTAATTGCAGGCGGTATTTTAAGCTCGTTCGCAACATCTTGGGAAGGCGCGAAATATATTTTTAGTGTGAATTTATCATTAACGGATTATTTATCAGGAAAACTACCTGCATTACAAGGTTTATCGATGGAGTTTTCTTTAATGAATTTAACGGTTTGGGCAGTTGTTTCCCTTATTATTTCGTTTGTAGTATTTACAAAACAGGATATGGTGAATTAATTGGACAGGAAGTGAAAGCATGGAAAATGTTTTAAAAAATGATTGGGGGCCACTATTGGCACCAGAATTTGAGAAAGAATATTATCGTAAGCTAGCTGGTTTTTTGAAAGAAGAGTACAGTACACATGTTGTTTACCCAAAGAAAGAAGATATTTTTAACGCTCTAGAGTATACAAGTTATGAAAATACAAAGGTCGTTATTTTAGGACAAGATCCATATCATGGACCAAATCAAGCGCATGGTTTAAGCTTTTCTGTGCAACCCGGTATTAAAACGCCACCGTCGTTGTTAAATATGTATAAAGAACTTCGAGATGAATATGGGTATGATATTCCAAATAACGGTTATTTAGTAAAGTGGGCAGAGCAAGGCGTTTTATTATTAAATACTGTATTAACAGTTCGACAAGGTGAAGCAAATTCTCATAAGGGAAAAGGATGGGAGCATTTCACAGATCGCGTAATTGAGCTATTAAATGAACGTGAAAAGCCAGTTATTTTCATATTGTGGGGACGCCATGCACAGGCGAAGAAAAAATTAATTACAAATACGAAGCACCACATTATCGAATCTGTACATCCAAGCCCACTATCAGCAAGACGTGGTTTCTTCGGAAGTAAGCCATACTCTAAAGTAAATACGATTTTAGCTAATATGGGCGAGAGGGAAATTGATTGGGAAATTCCAAATTTGTAAATAAAAAAGGTAGTTAACAGTCGTTAACTACCTTTTCATTATTGTTGCTCGTTCTTTAATTTTGCATCTAGTACAAACGTGCCAAATGGGATAACCGATGAAACGAATGCCCCAAGTGCCCATAAAATTGATTTACGATGTACGATTGTTACTTGAATTACTGCGAAGATAAATAAAATAAATAAAACACCGTGAGCCATGCCTGTAATTTTAACAGCTGTTGCAAATCCTGCGAAATATTTTAATGGCATTGCTACAAATAATAGTAGTAGGAAAGAAATCCCTTCAATAAGTCCAATTGCTCTTAATCGTCCGATTGGTGTAGATAACATGTAAAGTGGCCTCCCTTAACGTATGCTTGTTTATAGTAAATTTGTATTCTTTTTCAAAATAAAATAGTCTATTTTGTTTCATTATATACAAAAAGAAAGTTTACACTACGAGAATAGTGCAAAGTTCAAAATATAGTCACAAAAGCATGGTAATTTAAATAAAAACCTATTTGAAGTGTTTGACTTCAAATAGGTTTTATGAATGAAAATATTAAACAAGTGCTTCTCTTTTTAGTACGAACTTCTCTACAACCTTTGCTACACCATCGTTCATATTTGTATCTGTTACATAGTTTGCAATTTCTTTAATATCATCAGGTGCATTGCCCATTGCAACACCAAGACCAGCGAATTCGATCATTGCTTGGTCATTATAGCTATCGCCCATTGCGATAACTTCTTCACGCTTAATGCCAAGTTTTTGAATCAGTTGGTTTAAGCTCGTTCCTTTTGTAACACCAGCTTCAGTAAATTCTAAGAAGAATGGTTTAGAACGCATAACGCTTAATTGTCCTTCTAGTTGTTTTTGTAGTTTTGATTCTACTTCAACAAGGCGTTCAGCTTCTTTATTCATTAATACTTTTACTACTGGCTCTTTAACAGCAGCTTTAAAGTCATCTACAACAACAATTGGCATACCAGTAATATCTCCCTCAATTTCAGTATAAGGATTATTTTCTTCTGTTACGATATCATCGCCAATATAAGTATGAATCCATACATCTTCAGTTTTACTAATTTCAAATAGGTTGTGAACGATTTCAGGAGATAGCGTACTACTAAAGATTTCTTCGTTTGTTTTACAGTTAATAATTTTTGCGCCATTAAAAGATAGAATGAAACTGCCGTATTCTTCTAAACAAAGTTCTTTCGCTACATTGCGCATACCAAACGTTGGACGTCCGGAAGCAAGTACAACTTTTACACCTTGTTCTTGTGCGGTCATTAGAGCTTCTTTCGTACGAGGTGAAATAGTATGGTCGTCACGTAATAAAGTATCATCTAAATCTAAAACAATCATTTTATAAGTCATATTGAAAAGTCCTTTCTTTATTTAAATCAAATATATGTTCATGGAGATGTAAGGAATAATAGTAAGACATCGAACCTCTTTAAAAAGAAGTAGATTCATTTTTATGAGTGTTTTTCTCATCATATTAATTAATAATCATTGGGGATGGACAAAACCCCAATGATTAAATGTTTATTTTATCGTAACAACTCTAAAGGTAGAGTGCAATAATGGAAGTTTTCCAATTTACGATACTTGTTTTGCTGTCGAACGAGAAAATAGTATTTCTAGTAAGATTGCCATTACAGCCCCAAGAACGAGACCATTACTTAGGAATGAAGCTAGAAATGGTGGAAGCGTGGAATATGCTCCTGCTGGAACGAACATAACCCCAATTCCTGTGAAGATTGAAAGACCCGCTACTTTAAATAATCGTTCTTTATCCTGTACCGTTTCGTATTCCCGAAAGGCGAGACCGATCATGCTTGCAAATACAGGATAAATGGCAGCATAACCAACTGCAACTGGGATTGCCGCAAAGAATGAAGTGATCTTTGGGAATATACTAACGACAATAATAAAGCTTGACCCTAATATAAATGGGAGGCGTTTATAAATATTAGTCGTTGCAATAAAACCTGCTGATCCAGAAATAGCGACAGGTCCGATAGCCGAAAACAGGCCACCTAGTAATTGATTGATTCCCGTTATAATACCGGCCTGTTTAAAACGATCTGATGCAGCATTTTCTTCATATTTAGAGACAACCTTTTGTACAACACGAATACTTGCTAACATATTTGTTAGAAGTAAGAGTGTAACGAAAATGACCGTAATTACCATGTTCCATTCAACACGAGGCATTCCGAAAACAAATAAGGATGGAAAACGGATTATGTCTGTCACTGGTGTTATTCGATTAGATAATCCGAAGCATGCGAATAATATCCAGCCGCAAACGATACTGAAAAGAACAGAATATTGTCCGATAATAGGTAGCTTCATGATGAAAAAGGATAGTAAAATAACAATGAGTGAAAGAATAAATACGTTAGGTTGTACTTCTGTATGCTTTCCATCAAGACCGAACATTCCTTTTAAGAAGGAACCACTAAGTTGTGCAACAAGAAGAAATAAGTACGTTCCAATGACTGTCGGTGTAAAATAGCGAACGAGTTTATCAATAAGTCCAAAAACGCTAAGAATAATACAAATGATACCGCTTAATAAGAAAGCATATTGAAGAACTTTAAGTGTCTCATTGTTTGATCCAAATAATACGACACCTAAACTTGCGTAAAGGGAGAAAATTCCCCACCAAAGGCCAGCAGGACCTTCTTGAATAGGAAGTTTATGTCCAAATATAGCTTGCAGTAGACCGGCAAAGCCAAGAACAAATAATGTTCTTTGTACGAATGCAATAGCTTCAGCGCCATCAAGACCATAACTAGTTGCGACGCTAATTGGTACAATAAGACTCCCAGCTAAAATAAATAGTGCCCATTGTAAGGCGGAAAGAAATGTTTTCATTATATCAACCTCTTTCATAGATTCCGTATCTAGTATATATGTATTTCATTTCCACTGGCAAAGATTGTAGATAGAGAAAAGAGTTGAAACATGATATGAATGCACGTAAGCAATTATGGATAGCAGTTATATGTATGACCAAGGTATTGCGAATCCGTTAACAGTTCATTATATTGATACAGTACTGTATGGTGTGGAGCAGTCATTTGTAATTGAAGAAATTGCAGTCGGCGAGGGCTCTATTTTAGCTAATAAATCATTACTAGAGAGTGATGTGAGAAATCAATTTGATGTAACAATTTTAGCGATTTTGAGAAATGGGAATGTTATACATAATCCAACGGGGCAGGAAAAACTGCAAGAACATGATATGATAATAGTATTTGGTTCAGTAGAGAAGCTGGGACAATTTGAGAAAGAACTACAAAGTAAGAGGTGACGAGGAATGCAAATATCGAGTGATAAAATTTTAAATAAAATGGCGAATGAAATTGCAAAGGCAAAAAGTAGTGAAGGACAAAAATCAAAAGAACATGTATTAGTTGTGCGTGCTTTATGTGATTTATTATTAGATGAGCAAGTTGAATCTTCTACGTATAGAGAGCCACAAATTCAATCACAAATAATTGGATCACAACCAATCACGATGCAACCAATTGCACCGGTTTCTGATGAGCCAGTGTATATAAAAGAAAGTGATGCAAACGGTAATTCTTTATTTGATTTTTAGAGGATAAATCGTTTGGCTTATATGAAAAAATTGCTTATGATAAAAGTAAAAAAGGGGAATTAAGATGAAAATTTTCTTTTTACTAGGTTGTATTGCAGCGGGGCTATCTGTTGCGTTAGGGGCTTTTGGAGCACACGGTTTAGAAAATAAAGTTTCTGCAAAAATGTTAGAGGTTTGGAAAACAGGTGTTACATATCAAATGTTTCATGCAGGTGGACTATTTGTAGTTGCTTTATTGATGGATAAAATTCAATCATCACTTTTAACTACTGCTGGCTGGCTTATGGTAGCCGGGATTGTTATGTTTTCAGGTAGTTTGTATGCATTAAGTACGACGGGTATTAAGTTCTTTGGTCCAATTACACCTCTTGGTGGTGTAGCGTTTATTGTGGCATGGATCTTAGTCGGAACTGCAGTTGTAAAAGGATTATAAAAAACAAAAGCTGGCATATGCCAGCTTTTTTTATGGTCTTGGAGCATAAGTTGCTTGTTGACCAGGCAAATACGTAATTCTTTCTGGGAATTCTACATAATCTAAGTAAATCATTAGTAGTAAATAACGTTTCCCTGACTCTGGCTCACTAATTACAATATGATCACGACCAGCTGCTTCGATAATACCTGTATAGGATTGTGTACCGAGTGAACTGCCACGCTCATAAGTCATTACAACTGTGGCTTGCTTGCCCTTGTTCAAGCGAAGAATATTTTCAATATATGACTGTTCTAGAGGTAACATACCTTGAGAAACAGCATATTGAGCTTGCGCAGCTTGTTGTTGCATTGCTTGCTGTTGTTGCTGTTGCTGTGGAGTCATTTGTTGCGGTTGTACGTAAGTTCCAGATGGTTGATAGAAACCTGTTCCGTAATACGGGTTTTGTTGCTGTGCCATTCAAAAATCCCTCCTCATTTTTCATTACTTAATATATGCTAGGGCAATCCCCAGCATTTGGCTGGAAGAAGCAGTGCTTTTTGAAGCGACCAGAGTTTTGCTGGTTATACCAAGTTGGTGGACATGCACCTTCAGGTCTAAAAAACCATAAGGCAAAGTTGGCAGGCCAAAAGCGCTGCCCTTGAATGGTCCGTCTTGCCAGAGCAATATCTTGTTCACGCGCACGCTGATAAAAATATCCTTTTTGCGTTGCTTCGAAACCGCCAGGGTTTTGATAAACCATTTGACGTAAATTACGAATATTTTTAAAGTCTAAACAATTCCCGCGGACACGATTTACTCCAACATTTCCAACCATTAACATTCCTTGTTGCCCTTCTCCTTCAGCTTCAGCACGCATCAATCTAGCTAATAATTTAACATCTTCTTCGTTATGCGCGATAACGCCCATTATGTGTCACCTCTCTTTTTGGAATACCTTTTGGAAAGAGGTTTATCTCTAGATGAAGTGTGTAACAATTACTAGTTCATACGTATGAGGAAAAAGAGTCAGATATGACAACCAAACGAAGTTTTACATTGGGAGTAGAAAATAAAAAAAGCTAGCGTGAGCCAGCTTTTTTATTAAAAAACTTTAGACCATAAGTTTGAGAAGAAATCACCGATAGAGCGCATTGTTAACACAAACCAATTTGCTTTTTCAACTTCTTCTGTCGTTTTTGCAGTAACTTTCATACTTTTACTACCGTCTAAGAAACCATATTTATCAGTTGATTCTAACGTAATGGAGCCTACTTTGGCACCCTTCTTAATAGGAGCAACTAAATGACCATCTTCAGCAAGTGATTTATCTGCTTCAGTTCCAACTTTATAAGGGTCTTTGCTACCTTTTTTTGCAATTACGGTTATTTCTTTTTCCGGTGCAACAGTTACTTGATCTTCTTTCCCTTGTACTACAGAGAGTGTATTGTTTTTATCGACCTTTAGTTTTTGTTTTTCGAAGTTATTAAACCCGTATTCGATTAACTCACGAGATTCTGTGAAGCGCTCGTCCATTGATTTTGTTTTAATAATAACTGAAATAAGACGTACATCACCACGTTTAGCAGTAATAGTAAATCCGTATCCAGCTGTATCAGAACTTCCAGTTTTTAAACCATCAGTACCTTCATAAGCGAAAGCAGCTCCTGGTAACATCCAGTTCCAGTTTTCCATACGAATTGGTTTCGGATGATTATCTGGGAAGTTTCTAAATCTTTGTTTTGTATCCTCTAGCATTTCTGGATACTTTGTAATCATTGCTTTTGAAAGTATACCCATATCGCGAGCTGACATAGAGTTTTCTGCATTTGGATCAGTACCCTCAGGATGTTTTCCTTTTAAGTCAGCGTTATTTAAACCAGTAGCGTTTACAAATTTATATTTCTTTAACCCTAGTTTTTTTGCATGTTCATTTGCAAGATTTAAGAAGTTTTTCTCACTTCCTGCAAGAAGTTCTGCTAAGGCAATACTAGATCCGTTTGCAGAGAAGATAACGATAGAATGATATAGTTCTCTTACAGTATATTGACGTCCTTTTTCGAACGGCACGTTAGAGAATTCATTATTACGTGAAACTTCATAAGCGTAATCGGAAATGTTTACCTTTGTATCCCAAGTGATTTTTCCTTCTTTAATTGCTTCTAACACAGCATAAACAACAATTAATTTTGACATACTAGCGATAGCTAGTAATTCATCTGGATTTTGTTCATGCAGTATTTTTCCTGTATCTGCATCAAATAGAAGTGCAGCAGCTGCCTCAATGTGTATTTTTTCTTCTGCATGGGATGTTGTTACTCCTAAGGAAGAAATTGACAATAAAAACACTAGTAAAATAGACAAGATTTTCTTCATATACATTATCACCTTCGCATCGTTATTAGCATATAGCTCGTACCATTTTAGCATAAATTTGGATATAGAAAGGTTACAATTTTGTAAGGTATTTAAAAGGAATTTGTCGATTTTTGTTCAAATTTGCGGAAAAAAGAACTTTTTTGAGGAGAAATATAGAGAGGAATAAAAAAAGGAACGAATTTCGTTCCTTTTTCACGATTTATATGTGTAAAAATTTCTCTACTTTTTCGTCTGGTAAAATGTTTCCAACGAAAAATGTTCCGAATTCACCATAACGAGCACTTACTTCATCGAAGCGCATTTCATATATAAGCTTTTTAAATTGAAGAACATCGTCAGCGAATAATGTTACGCCCCACTCAAAATCGTCGAATCCAACAGATCCTGAAATAACTTGGCGTACTTTACCTGCGTACTGGCGACCAATTTTACTATGACTGTACATCATTTTCTTACGTTCCTCCATCGGAAGCATGTACCAGTTGTCATCACCTTGGCGACGCTTGTCCATTGGATAGAAGCAAATATGATTTGCTTTCGGTAACTCAGGATATAAGCGAGCTAAGATTTGTGGATTTTGGTATGGATCTTCATCAGCTGGAAGGTAGTTGCTTAGTTCAACAACAGATACGTAAGAGTATGCAGGAACCATATATTCAGCTAAAGTTGTTTTATTCAATTCTGTCTCAATTTCATTTAACTCTTCCATTGTTGGACGTAAAATCATAAGCATAATATCAGCTTTTTGGCCAACAACTGTATACATTGCGTGACTGCCCTTTTTTGTAGCAGCTACGTCGTTCCATTTTTCAACGACATTTAAAAATTCAGACACAGCTTGTCCGCGTTCGTCGCTAGATAATGTTTTCCATGCAGCCCAATCAATAGAACGTAAATCATGTAAACAATACCAGCCATCTAACGTTGTTGTTGCTTCACTCATTCTATTCACCTCAGTTAATGATAGTTTTACACGTTAACTATAGCATATATAGTTTTAAAATCATCTATATAAAACCTTGGCGCATAAAATTGTCACATTTAAGTGTTTAAGCAAGGTGAATTTAACGGCTGAATTTTATGAAAATATAATCATTTTTATTTTATCTATTTTTTGGGAGCTATAAGTTTAAAATATAGAGGAAAAGAAGTATTCTTAAAGATAGAGTTTTTTTAACATATGTAGGAGGGTTTATTCGTGAGCAACTTATTTACAACAGTAAAAGAAAAAGTTCAAGGAAAAGGCATTTCTATCGTACTTCCTGAAGGAACTGATGAAAGAATTTTAGGCGCTGCAGAGCGTTTAGCAAAAGAAGAGTTAGTAAAACCAATCTTAGTTGGTAATAAAGAAGAAATTAGCGCAAAAGCTGCTAGCATGAATTTAACATTAGCAGGCGTTGATATTTACGATCCAGCTACATACGAAGAAATGGATGCAATGGTAGCATCTTTCGTTGAACGCCGTAAAGGTAAAGCAACTGAAGAAGACGCTCGCAAAATCCTTAAAGACGAAAACTACTTCGGTACAATGCTTGTATACATGGGCAAAGCACACGGTTTAGTAAGTGGTGCAGCTCACTCTACAGCTGATACAGTTCGTCCAGCACTTCAAATCATTAAAACAAAACCAGGCGTTACAAAAACTTCTGGCGTATTCATCATGGTACGTGAAGAAGAGAAATATGTATTCGCTGATTGCGCAATTAACATTGCACCAAATAGCCAAGATTTAGCTGAAATTGGTATCGAAAGTGCGAAAACTGCTGAACTATTCGGCATTGATCCACGCGTTGCTATGTTAAGCTTCTCTACAAAAGGTTCTGCGAAATCTCCAGAAACAGAAAAAGTTGTAGAAGCAACTCGCATTGCAAAAGAAATGGCTCCAGAATTAACTTTAGATGGAGAATTCCAATTCGATGCTGCATTTGTACCATCTGTAGCTGAGAAAAAAGCTCCAGGTTCTACAATTAAAGGTGATGCTAACGTATTCGTATTCCCAAGCTTAGAAGCTGGTAATATCGGCTACAAAATCGCTCAACGTTTAGGTAACTTCGAAGCAGTAGGACCAATCTTACAAGGTTTAAACATGCCTGTAAACGACCTATCTCGTGGATGTAACGAAGAAGAAGTGTACAAGTTAGCTTTAATTACAGCAGCTCAAGCACTTTAATTCTATAACGAATTGAAATAAAGACCGTCGCTAAAATAGCGACGGTCTTTATTTTTCTAAGCCAAGTGCTTTATTGTTACGATCAATAATACGTTGTAAATTCGTCTCATATAAAGGTATTTCATCTATTGTTAATTGAGATGGTGTTAACTTTGGAGCGAATTGTTGCAGTGTTTTTAAAAGGCGCATCATTAAATCTTGTACTGTAATGGTTTCGCCAAGTAATTCTGAAAGTGAAGCCATCGTACTCGGTACAATTTCAGGGTACGTAAAGCGTGTTTCTTCTCCTTGAATGGCTAGGTTGTAGAAATCACGAACGAGTGTGGCACGTTCAGAGCCACTTCCTGTAGCACAGAGATAAATTTGGACAGCGACACCACCGCGAATACGGCGCTGTGAAATACCAGCAAATTTTTGATCGCGAATACTTAAATCGTAGCTACCAGGACAGTAAGAACCAACGATTTCTTTTGCCTCAATTGTAACATCGTAATCTTTTAACATTTCCTGAATTAAATGCCACATTGTATCGTATCCAAGATCAATATCGATACCTTTTTCCGTCTCTTGGAATAAAAGTGATACGTTTAACACACCTTCATCAAGTACGACTGCAAGCCCGCCAGAATTACGAACGATAACATTGAAGTTGTTTTCTTTTAAAAAGGAAATACCTTGTTCCAAGTGTGGTAGGCGTGAATCTTGAATGCCAAGAACAATTGTATTGTGATGAACCCAAGAGCGCATTGTTGTAGCTGATTGGCTATTTCCTATACTTGTGCATAATGTGTCGTCCATTGCGAATGACTGCAATGCATGGAATGTTGGTCCCAAACTAGACTGATCTACAATACGCCACTCTGGCTGAGATAAAATGGAACGGGAATTGCTCATATAACTAACCCCTTATCTTTAAAATGACAATCTCTATTATAGCAAAAAATGAAGAATGGAGTTTCCTCACATATAAAGGGAAAGTTTAAAGGTGAAATAATAAAAAGGATGCATTATATGCACCCTTTTTATTCTGCAATTTTTTCTAAATTACCGTTTCGGTCCATTCGGAAAGATGTTTGAGAACGTTCTTCTTCATCCATGACTGCCAACTTACGAGCACGGTTCATAATATTCATGAGTGTTTCGTAATCTTCTTGTACAGTATGAGATTGTTTTTCTAATTTTTCCAATTTCTTTTCTAGTTCTTCATTTCGAAGGATTTGTGATTTAATTTCTTGTTTCAATCTCGTATTCTCGTTTTCAAGAGCTGTCACTTTTATATTTGAAGATCCGACTGTTTGTAAAAAATAAATAACATCTTGCATTGTCATAGAGCCCTTTGTAGCAGGAACGGTAGTTTCTTGATATGGAGTAGCTTCTTTATATTGTACAATTGATTCCTCTTGTACGAACTCTTCATAATTAGTTATCGAATCTGAAGCTGGTGGTGTATAAAGTAAACGTTTTTTCGCTTGTTCACCACTTGCAGCACGCATTTTATCTTTGCGATGTTTTTTTGCTAGTTGAAGAGCTTGTTCATAGCTATAGCGAACAACAGCATTCCAACGGAAACCACAGGCAGCCGATGTACGATTTAATCTGTCTCCTACTTCTTCAAATGCATTTAATTGGGTACTTCCTTCTCGAACGTGACGAAGTACAGTTTCAGCAAGTAATAAATCATCCTCATCTGTCCAAGCATCTTGTCTTACTTTCATAGATTCAACTCCCTTTCTTTTTATGAACTTCCTATTTTTATAATGGGCAAAAAAATGAGCTTTTATACAAAGCTTTTAAAAATATGGTAGATTTCGATGAGAGGTATAAAGTGAAACTTTAATCAGTGGGGAGGTTCTTCATCCCCCACCTAACTTCTTTGCTTTCACTGAATTTTGAGGTGGGGATCTTACTGCCCATTAAAGCGGGATAAATTTTGCCAAGAATGATGGAAGCTGCTGTAGGAAAACATATAAATATGTAGCATTATATGAGGAAAGAGCGTCGAAAGGAAACTTGCAACGAGCTTCAAAGAGCGGTAAAATACCATTTAGTGTTTATTTTTAAATGTACTTGAGAAAAGTTTAAAATAGAGGAAGTGTTATATAATGGGAAACGAATTTCGTGTGTGTGATGATTGTCAGGCAACGAACGTTAAAACGTTGATTCCAAAGCTAAAAAAAGTAGATTCATGTGCAACGATTGAAGTTGGATGTCAGTCTTACTGTGGCCCTGGCCGTAAAAAATCATTCGCATTTGTAAATAATCGTCCAGTTGCAGCGCCAACAGAAGATGAATTAATTGTAAAAATTGAAGCGAAGTTAAATAAGTAAGGAAAAGAAGAGTGAACAGATTACTCTTCTTTTTTTATGCCCATAAGAGGAAGAATCTATTCTGAGAAAGCTTAACTGGTGATGATAATAGTTCA
Source organism: Bacillus cereus group sp. BfR-BA-01408 (assembly GCF_022663305.1). Taxonomy (NCBI): domain Bacteria; kingdom Bacillati; phylum Bacillota; class Bacilli; order Caryophanales; family Bacillaceae; genus Bacillus; species Bacillus cereus group sp. BfR-BA-01408. The sequence goes on from NZ_JAKUFF010000035.1 coordinate 30,196, forward strand.
TGACAGATAGGCATTATCTATTTATTAAGGTCTCGACCTATATGAATTTGTATTTCAAAATAATGGTTGACAGTCTTTTGAAGCGATAGGTAGAATATAAGGTGTCTGATTCTGAGAATCATTATCAGAAAAGGGCCATTCATTTAATTTTTTTATTGCTATTTGAGAATAAATTTCATTTCATTAAATTAAACATATGTTGTTGGTTAGGATGGTTGAGGGATGGAAGCGAGCGCAAGGAGTATAGAACAGCAAGATGTGAATGTTAAAGAGATTAAGAGCAGGCCGCTCATTGCTTCTATTATTTTAGTAGCAGGTACAATTTTGTTAGCTTTAAGCATGGCATTGTCTATTTCGTTTGGTGCTGCAGATATTAGTTTAAAGACTGTATGGCAAGCTGTATTTCAGTTTGACGGTTCTATTACGCATCATAACGTAATTCAAGAACTTCGCATGCCTAGAGCAATAGGGGGCGTAGTTGCAGGTGCCTTTTTAGCGGTATCAGGAGCAATTATGCAAGGTATGACGCGAAATCCACTTGCATCACCATCGTTAATGGGGATTACAGATGGGGCTGTATTTGGAATTGCAATTATGTATGCATTCTTCCCTAATTCACCTTATTTAATGTTCGTTATCGCATCTTTTATTGGTGCTGCGTTTGGAGCGAGCATTGTATATGGAATTGGATCTTCTTCACCAGGTGGATTAACACCTGTGAAATTAGCTTTAGCAGGTGCAGCAATTAGTGCTTTATTAGGGGCCATTTCATCTGGAATTGCGCTATATTTCAATCTTGCCCAAGAGGTGAGTATGTGGAATGCAGGCGGAGTTGCTGGCGTGAAATGGGAAAGTATTAATATGTTAGTACCGATTGGTCTAGTTTGTCTCTTCATTGCAATTATGATGTCGAGGTATATTACAATTTTAAGTTTCGGTGAAGAAATTGCGATTGGACTTGGTCAAAATACGACATTAATTAAATTTATCGGGACAGTACTTGTTCTTGTGTTAACAGGTTCGGCAGTTTCTATGGCAGGATCGTTTGGATTTGTTGGTCTTGTCATCCCACATATGACTCGTTTCCTTGTAGGCTCAGACTATAGATGGGTTATTCCATGTTCTGCGGTCTTAGGCGGGCTTTTAATTGAATGTGCAGATATGTTATCTCGCGTTATTAATCCGCCGTTTGAAACGCCAATTGGAGCAATTACAGCACTAATTGGGGTTCCATTCTTCCTCTACTTAGCACGTAACGAAGGGAGAGGAAAAATGTGAGGACAAGTGTCTTAACAAAAAAGAACGTTTCGGTTTTAACAATTTTAGTAGGATTAATCGTTACTGTATTTTTAGTGAGTTTAAATACAGGGACATTTAAAATACCCCCAATGGACGTATTAAAGTCATTGGTTGGACTGGGGGCTGAAGATCAGTCTGTTATTTTATTTGAATTCCGTATGCCACGTATGGTCATTGCTATACTAGTTGGATCTGCTTTAGCGATGTCAGGTGCGATTTTGCAAGGGTTATCACGAAATCCACTTGCTGATCCAGGTATTATCGGTATTAACGCTGGAGCGGGATTAACAGTTGTTATCTTTGTCTACTTTTTCTTCGGGAAAGTAGGAACTGGTACATTTTTATCTGTATTCATTCTTCCGTTCTTCGCACTAGTTGGAGCGATATTAGCAGCTGTTATTATTTATTTATTAGCATGGAAAGACGGCGTTTCATCAACGAGATTAATACTTGTCGGTATCGCTGTTGCAGCCGGGTTTGGTGCTGTTAGTTTAATTTTTTCTATGAAGATGACATCTAACGATTTCCGTTTTGCTACGATTTGGTTAGCAGGAAGTCTATGGGGCACAGATTGGAAGTTTGTACTAAGTGTACTTCCATGGATGGTTATTTTCTTGCCACTTGCTATTAGTAAGGCTCACATATTAAACGTAATGAACCTAGGCGACTCCACAGCAGTTGGCCTTGGTGTAAATGTAGAAAAAGAAAGACGTAAATTATTATTTATTGCAGTTTGTTTAGCTGGTGCATCTGTTGCTGTTGCCGGAGGAATTGGTTTTATCGGTTTAATGGCTCCGCATTTAGCGAGGCGCCTTGTTGGTGGTAAACATCAAATTATGCTGCCTACGGCTGCACTAATAGGGACGTTTTTACTTTTATTCGCAGACGTAATTTCAAGAAGTGTGTTAACAACTTCAGAAATACCGGTCGGTCTTGTTATTTCTGTAATTGGTGCACCGTATTTTATATACTTACTTATGAGGACAAAATAAAGGGAGGCTTTTTGTATGGCAACTTTAGCGGTTGATGCGGTATCTGTTGGCTATAATGAAGGGTTAATTATTGATGGATTAACAGTTGAAATTCCGGAAGGGAAAATTACAACAATTATTGGACCAAATGGTTGTGGGAAGTCCACATTATTAAAAACGGCTTCTCGTATTTTAAAGGCGAAAAAAGGTACTGTTTATCTTGACGGAAAAGCAATCGAGAAACAACCAACGAAAGAAATCGCAAAGAAAATGGCAATTTTACCACAGACTGCAGAAGTGCCAACTGGCCTTACTGTATTTGAACTCGTTTCATATGGGCGCTTTCCTCATCAAAAAGGATTTGGAACGTTGAAAGAAGAGGATTATCGCTACATTCATTGGGCACTTGAAGTGACGGGAATGACAGAATTCGCAAATCGTCCAGCAGAGGCGTTATCAGGTGGGCAACGCCAACGCGTATGGATTGCGATGGCTCTTGCACAAGGGACAGAATTACTTGTATTAGATGAACCGACAACGTACTTAGATATGGCTCATCAATTAGAAGTATTAAACTTATTGAAAAAGTTAAACGAAGAAGAAGGTAGAACGATTGTTATGGTTATCCATGACTTAAACCATGCTTCTCGTTTCTCAGATCATATGATTGCATTAAAAGCTGGTAAGTTAATGAAACAAGGAACGCCAGACGAAGTGATGACGAGTGAAACACTTCGCAGTGTATTTGAGATTGAAGCTCAAATCGTTCCATGTCCAGTAAACTGTAAACCAATTTGTTTAACATATGATTTAGCGATGATTAGTAATCAATTGCGTAAAAAAGCATAAGTAGAATCCCCCTCGTAAAGAGGGGGGCTTCTAATGGATGTTGAGCTTCTTATTAGTAAATAGGAAGTTGAACACCCGTTAGAACGGGGGCATAAACAACAATTAATCAATATATATATATTGATTAATTGTTAACCTTGTTTCTTATAGTTCACTGTAACTTATAAGAGAAATACAGCTAGAAGGAGTGGAAACATGAAGAATTTTAAAATGGCGTTATTAGCAATGGTACTAGTCGTTACTTCTGTACTATTTGCAGCTTGTTCTAACAAAGAAGAGAAAAAAGCAGATGCGAAAGATGCGAAGACTGAAGAGCGCACTGTACAACATGCAAAAGGGGAAATTAAAATTCCTGCAAATCCAAAGAAAATTGCTGACCTTAGTGGTTCAACAGAGGAATTGTTAATCTTTGGTATGAAACCAATTATTACTGCTAATACATCTCAAGAAAAAATTGATGCACATATTGCAAATAAATTAAAAGACGTTAAACCGGTTGGCTCTGCTTGGGGCGATAAAATTAATATCGAAGCAGTAGCTGCTGCAAAACCAGACTTAATTCTTGTAAACGATCGTCAAGAAAAGATTTATGATCAATTATCTAAAATTGCACCAACAGTTATGTTAAAAACTCCATTAGACCAATGGCGTCCAAAATTCGAAGAAGTAGGCCAAATCTTCGGTAAAGAGAAAGAAACAAAAGAATGGTTCAAACAGTATGATGAAAAAGCAAGCAAATTACATGATAAAATCGTTGCGAAAACTGGCGATGCTAAATTCATGAAAATGGCTGCATATCCAAACGCTTTCCGCGTATATGGTGACTACGGTTACGGTAGCGTAATCTTTAAAGATTTAAAATTACCAGCGGTTAAAGGTACACCAACTGATAAAGCGTTAGTACAAGTACAAAAAGAAGCTTTAATTGATTACAACCCAGATTACTTATTCGTATTTACGACTGGTGACGGTTCTCAGCGTCTAAAAGAATTCCAAGAAGAATCAATTTGGAAAAATATGAACGCTGTTAAAAATAACCACGTATTTACAATTAAAAACGAAGACTTAAACAAAGGTTACTTCCCGCTAGGTAAAGAAATGATTTTAGATGAAGTTGCTGAGTTCGTTTTAGGGAAATAATGTGTAAAAAAAATCACTTTTACTCCGGTAAAAGTGGTTTTTTTCTTTATATAAGGGCAATTAATATAGTCTTTCATTTCTTTCTGTTTCCTATTTCGTTTATAATATATAGTAAGAATGCAGTAAAGAAAGGGGGATGTCGGAAAGTGGTATATTTAAACGACAAACTCAGCGAAACAAAAGTGTTTAAAGACCCGGTACATAAATATGTGCACGTGCGCGATCGTGTTATTTGGGATTTAATCGGAACGAAAGAATTTCAACGCTTGCGCCGTATTAAGCAGCTTGGAACAACATTTTTTACATTTCACGGTGCAGAGCATAGTCGCTTTACTCATTCGTTAGGTGTATATGAAATTATTCGTCGTATGATTGATGATGTGTTTGATGGCAGACCGAATTGGAATGCTGAAGATAGATTGTTATGTTTATGTGCGGCATTACTTCATGATGTCGGTCACGGTCCATTTTCTCATTCGTTTGAAAAAGTATTTTCATTAGACCATGAGAAATTTACGCAAAAGATTATCGTTGGAGATACGGAAATTAATCGCGTATTAAGTCGTGTGGATAAAGATTTCCCACAAAAGGTAGCCGATGTAATTGCGAAAACATCTACTAATAAATTAGCGATTAGCATGATTTCTAGTCAAATTGATGCAGATCGCATGGACTATTTATTAAGGGATGCGTACTTTACTGGCGTAAAATATGGGAACTTTGATATGGAACGTATACTGCGTGTTATGCGTCCGTACGGGAATCAAGTAGTTATTAAAAATAGTGGTATGCATGCTGTTGAGCATTATATTATGAGTCGTTATCAAATGTATTGGCAAGTATATTTCCATCCGGTAACGCGCAGTGCTGAAGTTATTTTAACGAAGATTTTACACCGTGCAAAATCATTGCATGAGAAGTATTATACATTTAAAAATCATCCTGTTCATTTCTATTCTTTATTTGAAGAAGAAGTGACAGTAGAGGATTATTTAAAGTTAGACGAGAACGTTATGTATTATTACTTCCAAGTATGGCAGGACGAAGAAGATCCAATTTTAAGCGATCTATGCCGTCGTTTTATGAATCGAAACCTATTTAAATATGTAGAGTTTACAGATAAGCACGGTTTAGATAATTGGATGGAATTAAGTAGTTTATTTAAAAAGATTGGACTTGATCCAGAATACTATTTAGTAGTTGATTCAACATCAGACTTACCGTATGACTTTTATCGTGCTGGTGAAGAAGAAGAACGTCTGCCAATCTTACTTCTTATGCCAAATGGAGAGCTTAGAGAGCTTTCACGTGAATCGGATATTGTTGAGGCGATTACTGGTAAGAAGAGAAGGGATCAAAAGCTATTCTATCCGCATGATTTAATCTATGAAGATGGAAGAAAAGGAAAATATAAAGAGAGAATCATCGAGTTACTAGAAGGAAAAAAATAAGAAGCAGCTAATGGCTGCTTCTTATGAAAAAACTTGAAATTATTTGTCGCTTAAGCGTTTTCCGCCGACTGCATAATGGTTTTTAGACATTTCTTCGATGAAAACAACGATGTTTTCTTCAGGAGCACCAGTTGTTTCGCTTACTGCTGCTGTTACTTTCTCAGCAAGAGCTTTCTTTTGTTCCTCTGTGCGTCCTTCTAACATTTTCACTGTTACGTATGGCATATATAATCGCTCCTTTTATGTAAGTTACAATCTTATTATAGCGGATTATGGGGAAGAACAATCGAAAAAACAAATAATTTCTTTTTTTGACATATGGAAGAGGAGATGAAGCATGGATCAGTTATTTAGATACCCGTTGCACCAAATTCCTTTGGTAGCAATGGCCATTATTATCGCATTATCAGTGCATGAATTTGCGCATGCATATGTAGCATATAAATTTGGAGACGATACAGCAAAGAGACAAGGGCGCTTAACTTTATCGCCGATGGCACATTTAGATCCTATCGGGATGATTGCTGTATTAATTCTTGGTTTTGGTTGGGCGAGACCAGTTCCTGTTAACCCATATAACTTTAAAAGACCTCGTCTTGCAGGTATATTAGTTTCAATTGCAGGACCGATTAGTAACTTAATTTTAAGCGCAATCGGTTTAATTATTTGGTATAGCTTATTAAAATTTGGTGTATTATACTCAATTCCATCTGCAGTAGCAGATACGTTAGCTCAATTTTTCCAGATTTTTATTATGCTGAATATCGTTTTACTTGTATTTAACTTATTACCAATCCCGCCACTTGATGGATATCGCGTAGTGGAGGATTTAGCACCAACAAATATTCGTGCGAAAATGACACAGTATGAAAAATACGGGGCAATTGCTTTGTTAATTCTAGTTATTACACCGCTTAGCAATTACACAATCCAACCTATTTTTAGTGTTGTCATTCCATATGTATTTGCATTTTTAAACAGTATTATTGCGCCTATCTTTGGCCTTTTATAATCATTAAGTGAGGAGGACTTTACATATGACAGAGAAAAAGAAAAAAATCGGTTTTAATATCGTGAAAAATGATTCAACGGATGGACATGGTGGTTTTGGCGTTGGGGCATTAAGCCTAGAAAACATTTCACCCGTATTTGTCGATGTACTAGAGAAAACAGCATTTGTTGATATTGGTGCGATGCATGCACGTAGTACAGTAGAAAAAGGTATTAAGTTTTTAACAAATAAAGATGAAGTTCCAAACGGAAAACCATACTGGCTTGTGTGGGTAACGATTGAAAGAACAGCAACAGGTGCGTATTATGCAGGTGTAACAGCTTGTGAAATGACAGTTGACCGTGAAATTCGCCGCGGATATAAGTCACTTCCAGAGCACGTAAACAAAATGGATAAATCATTGAAGCGTCACATTATGGTTGACCATATGGACGAATCATCTAAAAAAGTACTTGGTACATTCTTAAAAGAACATAATGAAGCGATTTGGAACGAATCTAGCGAAGAATTGCGCCGTGCTTTATTAAGTGAATAAAAGAAAAGGATGTCTCACTAGTCAACAATCGACTAGTGAGACATCCTTTTTATTTTGGCTTGTTGTATGAAAATATATCAACGATTCGACTAGGAGGCTATTCCACGTTCAGTGAAATAGCCGGATATTCTACCAAGGAAGATATTTTTTCCACCAACTTGTTTTTTTCTTTTCTTCAGTTGTCTTTTCAAATTCCTCTTTATCATCAACGTGATCCATACAATATTCAGTTGGTTCTGTACCTTTTGCAAAATACATCTTCACTGAAATTGGGCAATTTTTTGTAGCAATTTTCCCGTTTTCAGGGTTAATATCGACTGCAACGACGTCACTTGGTTGTTTAAACTCTTTTTTAGGTTGTCCATCTAAGCCTTTCTCCATCGTATCGGTCCATATTCTTTTCGCATAGCCTTGTTCTGCTACGTTTGAAATTGATTTAGGTTGATCATATCCAACCCATACGCCAGTTACGAGTTGCGGGGTAAACCCAATCATCCAACTATCTGTTTCAGTAGAGCCAGATTTTCCAGCATATGTTCTTGATAGTTTAGATAACATTGATTGACCAGTTACAGCAGCATAACTGCTTAGTTTTTTATTAAACATGCCTGTCATCATTTCTTCCATCACAAATGCTTTGCTCTTATCAAGAACTTGTTTACTCTCCAAATGAGCATCGTATAAAATATTTCCTTCATGATCCATAATGCGGCGAATGAAAATAGGTTTTACTTCTTTTCCCCCGTTTGCGAACATGCTATAAGCGTTAACCATTTCAATTGGTTTTACAGGAGATGTACCGAGCGCGAGGGAAGGGACATCTTTTAATGCACTTTTAATGCCGAATTGCTTCGCCGTTTTTGTAAGAATGTCTTCGCCTAAAAATAAATTGGTCTTCACGGCATATACGTTATCAGAGACCGCAAGAGCTTGCGCCATTGTTACAAAATCGTCTGCATAATAGTCTTTATAGTTTTTCGGTTTATACTTTGAAACACCGTCACCTAAAGTGAACACAGTGTATTCACTTTTTAAGCGCGTAGCAGGGGTGAATCCTCGTTCTAATGCCGCATAATATAGAAATGGCTTAAATGTAGATCCAGGCTGGCGAGCGGCCTGTGTAGCCCTGTTAAATTGACTTGTATTATAATCAGTTCCACCAACAAGGGCAGCTACTTCCCCTGTTTTTGGATTCATAGAGACGAGCGCAGTTTGTATGTTTGTCGTGTCAGGTATGTGGTCTTTTATAGCTTGCTCTGCAACCGATTGTAATTTCGGGTCTAGCGTTGTATAAATACGCAAGCCGCCTTTTTGTAAGGCTTGCTCATCTAATCCGATATCACGAAGAAGAGAAGCTTGTACAGCATCTTGGAAATAAGGCGCGACCTCTGCGACTTTTTTCGTATCTAATGAAGCGAAAGTTAGTGATTCTTTCTTTGCTGAAGCTGCTTGTTTCTTTGTAATATAGCCTTGTTCTACCATTTCATCTAATATAAGAGATTGTCGTTCTTTCGCACGATCTTTTTTTAAAAAGGGAGAGTAAACACTAGGTCCTTTTGGTATACCCGCGAGCATACTAGCTTCCGCTAATGTTAATTCTTTTGCTGTTTTATCAAAATATAGGCGGGACGCAGCTTCGATTCCATAAGCACCATGCCCGTAATAAATTGTATTTAAATATCCTTCTAAAATATGATTTTTATTATAATTCACTTCAAGACGGATTGTGTACATTGCTTCTAATAGTTTACGTTTCCACGTTTTATCATGATCTAAGTATAGGTTACGGGCATACTGTTGTGTAATCGTACTAGCGCCTTGGACTTTTGCCATCGCTTTTAAATCAGCAACAACGGCACCAGCGATACGCTTCATATCAAAGCCATGATGTTTGTAGAATCTTTGATCTTCGATAGAAAGTGTTGCCTTTTTTACATAAGGAGAAATTTCATTGAGAGATACATTGTATCGTTTTTGCATCTCATTACTTTGTCCTATAACAGTGTCATCATTAGCATAAAAGACACTTGTTTGCGGGACAGCGACAGGAGGAGGTCCCATAATTTTTGCAACTATAATAATAACAAAAAAGGAAAAAACGAAAAAAAGAACAGAAGAAAACATTACGGTGAAGAAAAGACGTTTATATTTTTTAAGTTTCGGATTCATAGTTTGATCCATCTTTTTCAGCCCCTCATTCATACAAACATTATTGTATTAGTATTGAGGGTTTTCGATTATTTTAAACAATGAAATTTCGAAAATAAAGAGCTCCTTCAATTAAGAAAGGAGCTCAAATGCACGTGCTGGCCAATCGGTAATAATGACATCCACGCCATAATCAATCATAGTTTGTAAATCTTTGTATTCGTTAATTGTATAAGGGCGGAAAACATACCCTTGTTTTTGCGCGAGTTGAACAAATTCCTTTGTTAGTAGTTGAAAGTTTGGGTGTAAACCAGTTGCATCTCTATTTTTTGCTTCGGCGATAGGATCAGCAAGTGGTGTATCATATAAAATTGCTCTTGGGATTTCAGGAGCTATTTCTGCTAATAATGAAACAGAGTCGTGATTAAATGAAGAGAATACAATTTGATTAGAAAGATGATATTCTCGAACGAGAGCAACAACTTTTTCTTCAATGTTTGGATAGTGAATAACGTCTGTTTTTAATTCAATATTGAGTTGTAAGCTTGTTGTAGATAACCAAATAAATACTTCTCGTAACGTTGGGATTTTTGCTTCATGGAAAGAAGGATCTTTATGGCTGCCGGCATCTAAAGCTTGTAACTCTTCTACCGTTTTTTCAGAAACAAGACCTACATCATTCGTTGTACGATCGACTGTTTCATCGTGAATCACGACAAGTTCACCATCTTTTGATAGGTGGACATCAAGTTCAATTCCGTGGGCGCCAATGCGTTCAGCTTCTTGGAAGGCAATCATCGTATTTTCTGGATGTGTTCCTTTTACGCCGCGATGAGCGAAAATAAGTGGTTTACTCATGTGAAATTCTCCTTATCGTTTCTTTTCTTTCATTATGAAACTGCTTTTGAAAAAATACAATTTAATATGACAAACATTTACAAAAGTCTAACAGTTGCACAAAAGTTAACGTTAACGTAAAATGTAATAATCGAGTGAAGGGAGGAATAAACATGTATAAGATTGATGAAGTCACAAAGCAAGTTGGTTTAACAAAACGTACACTTCGTTATTATGAGGAAATTGGTTTAATTCATCCCCCAGAACGTAGTGAGGGGAACATTCGCCTGTATACAGACGAAGATATCGCTAGAATTAAAAGAATTGTGGAAGCGAAAGAAGTGTTAGGGATTACGCTTCAAGAAATGCAGCATTTCTTATCGTTAAAAGAAAGAATGGAGCAAAGAAGAAATAGTGAGAATCCCCGTGATCGTGAAGTGATTCAAGAAATTAAAGAGATGCTTGAAAAACAAGTGCAAACGCTAGACGAGAAGATGGAGCAAATGCAGCGTGTAAAGGGAGAACTTGAAGACAGCTTACATCGTGCAGTGACATTTTTAGAGAATACAAAAGGAGAGTAATCAAAATGGAGAGCAAACAAAAACTAGGGAGATTGATTACAGTGTTGGCTACTTTCCTTGCCTTTTCAGGTATAGGGGTAGTCGACCCAATTTTGCCGATTATTGCTGAAAAGATTGGTGCATCGCATTGGCAAGTAGAGATGTTATTTACAGCATATATTTTGACGATGGCAATTATGATGTTACCAGCTGGAATATTTGCATCGAGATTTGGTGATAAACGAATGATGACAATCGGTCTTGCGATCGTGACTGTATTTGCGTTTATATGCGGTATATCGCAAACGATTGCTCAGTTATCTCTTTTCCGCGCTGGATGGGGATTAGGGAATGCGATGTTCTTCGCAACGGCGATGACTTTATTGATTGCATTAAGTAAAGAAGTTCATGAAGCAGTAGGATTATATGAAGCAGCTATCGGTTTAGGAATGGCAGGTGGACCATTATTAGGCGGGATATTAGGTGGACATTCTTGGCGTTACCCATTTTTTGCGACGAGTATTTTAATTTTCTTAGCATTTATTTTAGTTTTCTTCTTTGTGAAAGAACCAGAGCGAAAAGTGAAGCGTAAAGCGGCAGGCGTAGGAGAATTACTTAACCTGGTGAAGTATAAACCGTTTATGCAAGGCGCCATTTCAGGAATGTTATACTACTACGGATTTTTCGTTGTGTTAGCATATTCACCACTTATTATGCATTTATCTGCTATTCAATTAGGATTTGTATTTTGTGGATGGGGACTCGCGTTAGCTTACGGTTCTGCAATTTTAGCACATAAGCTAGAAGGGAAATATGAGCCGAAAACATTGTTGAAAGGCAGTTTACTCGTATTTGCGCTGTTCTTAATTGCACTATTCTTCGTGAAAATTATGTGGTTACAAATTGTATTAATTGTTCTATCAGGATTAGCATCAGGATTAAATAATGCATTATTTACAAGTTATGTAATGGATATTTCACCTTATGAAAGATCTGTTACATCTGGTGTTTATAACTTCGTTCGTTGGTTAGGAGGCGCAATTGCCCCCATTTTATCAGGGATTATCGGCCACACTGTTTCACCGCAAAGTCCATTTTTAGTAGGTGGGATTGTTGTATTAGTTGGTTGTGTAATGATTTTAATTCCGATTCGAAAAACGGTAGAAGTAGAGAGAAAAGCCCTTTCTTAAGAAAGGGTTTTCTTTATCTGTATATGTTAGAACCCTCTGACTAAAATATATTTTCGGTATTTTTGTACTTTTAACTATACTTTTTGGATGTTTTGTTTTATTTTTGTTAGGGGACATTAATGATGTCCCTATTATAAATTTGCATTGAAAGGCGTGATTGTACGATGGAACTATGGTTCACTGAAAAACAAACAAAACATTTTGGGATTACGGCGCGTATTAACCGCACATTACATACGGAGCAAACAGAATTCCAAAAACTTGATATGGTTGAAACGGAAGAGTTCGGAAACATGCTTATTTTAGATGGCATGGTTATGACAACAGAAAAAGATGAGTTCGTTTATCATGAAATGGTAGCGCACGTACCTTTATTTACACATCCAAACCCTGAAAACGTATTAGTTGTAGGTGGCGGCGATGGCGGTGTTATTCGTGAAGTGTTAAAACACCCAAGCGTAAAGAAAGCAACTCTTGTTGAAATCGATGGAAAAGTAATTGAGTACTCTAAACAGTACTTACCATCAATTGCAGGCGCGTTAGATAATGAGCGTGTAGAAGTAAAAGTAGGAGACGGTTTCCTACATATCGCAGAAAGCGAAAATGAATATGACGTAATTATGGTAGATTCTACTGAGCCAGTAGGACCAGCAGTAAACTTATTTACAAAAGGCTTCTACGCTGGAATTTCAAAAGCGTTAAAAGAAGATGGTATTTTCGTTGCACAAACGGACAACCCTTGGTTCACACCAGAACTAATTACAACTGTGTTTAAAGACGTAAAAGAGATTTTCCCAATTACTCGTTTATACACAGCGAACATTCCAACTTACCCAAGTGGTCTTTGGACGTTCACAATCGGATCTAAAAAACATGATCCATTAGAAGTAAGTGAAGAGCGTTTCCACGAAATCGAAACGAAATACTACACAAAAGAATTACACAATGCAGCATTCGCATTACCGAAATTTGTTGGCGATTTAATTAAGTAAGAGAATCGCACGGAACAAATAAAGTGTAAGTAGCTCATTTAAGGTGTTTGTCCAGAAGACTTGAACATGCTAGCTATTTACACTTCTGTAAAGAAAATTGTCTTCTTTTTATGAAACAGAAGACCCGGTAAATCGAGAAAGAGGAGCAACTCGCTCCAAATTTGAGAAATAATGAAAGGTTGGGATACCTTAAGTTCCACATAAGGAGGAAAAGAATATGCGTTTTGATGAAGCTTATTCAGGTAAAGTATTTATTAAAAGTCATCCAAGTTTTGAAGAGTCGAAGGTAGTTATTTATGGGATGCCTATGGATTGGACAGTAAGTTACCGTCCGGGATCTCGTTTTGGCCCTGCACGTATTCGTGAAGTATCAATCGGTCTTGAAGAATATAGTCCGTATTTAGATCGTGAACTAGAAGAGGTAAAATATTTTGATGCGGGTGATATCCCATTACCATTCGGAAATGCACAACGCAGCTTAGACATGATTGAAGAATATGTATCAAAACTTTTAGATGCCGATAAGTTTCCACTAGGTCTCGGCGGTGAGCACTTAGTGTCTTGGCCAATTTTTAAGGCAATGGCAAAAAAATATCCGGATTTAGCAATCATCCATATGGATGCTCATACTGATTTACGTGAATCGTATGAAGGGGAGCCTTTATCCCACTCTACACCAATTCGTAAAGTGTGTGATTTAATTGGTCCGGAAAACGTATATTCTTTCGGAATTCGTTCTGGAATGAAGGAAGAATTTGAATGGGCGAAAGAAGTAGGTATGAACTTATATAAATTTGACGTATTAGAACCGTTAAAAGAAGTATTACCGAAACTTGCAGGACGCCCAGTCTATGTCACAATCGACATTGATGTATTAGACCCAGCTCACGCTCCAGGAACAGGAACGTTAGAAGCTGGTGGCATCACATCTAAAGAATTATTAGATTCCATCGTAGCAATTGCAAATTCAAATATAAATGTAGTTGGAGCAGACTTAGTAGAAGTAGCTCCTGTCTACGACCATAGTGATCAAACACCAGTCGCAGCAAGCAAATTCGTGCGGGAAATGCTGCTCGGTTGGGTGAAATAAAAGCGGAATCCGCTGTAGCTGGATAAAATAAGAGCCCTCTATATGATTAGGGGCTCTTATTTTGTCGTTATGTGTCGGTAAGTCGATATGTCTTGTCGAATCGTCGATATAATGAAAAAATCGTTGATATATTTT
>NZ_JAKUFF010000036.1:0-44303 GCF_022663305.1 Bacillus cereus group sp. BfR-BA-01408
TTCTATCTTAGAATCTGTATATGATACAGCAGATCGCGTCATTGGTGAAAAGCGAAATGGAAAAGATTCATTTACATTTGAACGTGATCAAAATGGACAAGTTACGAAAGTCAAAGACCATGTCAATGGCGTAGAACGTACAAAAACATACGACAAGGCAGACCGTGTCACAAGCGCAACAGATAGCCGAGGCGGAAAAGTTGACTGGGCATATCACGATAAAGCAAACAGTAAGACAGAAAAACTAAAAGAACAAACAATTACGCAAGGTGGATACACAAATAAAGTATCGTATGACTACAACATGTTAGATCAAAACATTCGTGTGACAGACGGTTCTCAAACGTATCGATTTGACTATGATGATCAAGGAAATGTTCGCACGTATACAACCGGAAATGGTTCAGGTTCTACCTTTAACTATGACCATGCGAATAAAATTAAAGATTTAGTAGTAGGTACGTCAAATAGTATTCTTCTTTCTGAACGATATGAATATGATCAAGCGGGCAACCGTACGAAAATTAAACATGAAGGTGCGGGCGGAAAAGTAACAGAAATAAACTTTGTATACGACCCGATTAACCAACTATTAAATGAAGAATTACCAAACGGAACAACTAAATCATACACATATGATGGATTTGGAAATCGTACGAGTGTGAAAGTTGTAGAGAATGGAAAAGAAACAAAGTCTATAGCGGCAACATTTAATGACGGAAATCAGCTTGTGAAATTCGGAAACGAATCGTTAACGTATGATGCGAATGGAAATCGTACGTCTGATGGAAAGTACAAGTATACATGGAATGAAAATGACCAAATTGTAGCGATTACAAAACAAGGTGAAAGCAATGCATTCGCAACGTATAAATATGATGAAAATAATCGTCGTATTGAAAAGAATGTCAATGGTCAAGTAACACGTTACTTCTATGATGGAGATAGTATCAATCCATTGTATGAAACAGATGGAAGTGGAACTGTACTTCGTCAATATGTATACGCAACAAGTGGCGCGCGTCTAGCGATGAAATCAAAAGGACAAACGTTATACTACCACTATAACCCTCGTGGTGATGTCATTGCGATGACAGATCAAAATAAAGAAGTTGTAGCAACGTATGAATATGATTCTTGGGGTAATGTATTAAAGAGTGATACAAAAGGTATCGCAGCAGATAATCCGTTTGGGTATGCGGGATACATGTATGATAAAGAAATAGGCATCTATTATTTAATGGCGAGATACTATCATCCAGATCACGGTGTGTTCTTATCGGTGGATCCTGATCCGGGTGATAGTGATGATCCGGTTACAATGAATGGGTATACGTATGCGGATAATAACCCGGTAATGAACATTGACCCAGATGGGCATTGGGCAATGGCTGCAGGCATATATTTCGTACCAGGTTTGGGACAAGCGGCATTATTAGCAACTATAGCGGTTGGTGGTGCATATGCGGCTTGGCGTATTGGTGCA
Source organism: Bacillus cereus group sp. BfR-BA-01408 (assembly GCF_022663305.1). Classification (NCBI taxonomy): domain Bacteria; kingdom Bacillati; phylum Bacillota; class Bacilli; order Caryophanales; family Bacillaceae; genus Bacillus; species Bacillus cereus group sp. BfR-BA-01408. The sequence continues at coordinate 1,487 of NZ_JAKUFF010000036.1, forward strand.
AAAATCAGAGTCATGCAGGCCCGTAGTAAACCATCTGGACCAGACCCGAAGGCAAAGGGAAGTCCACATACAAGATATAAAACTAAAAATGGAAAAGTGACTGAATACGCAACTTATGGACAAGGAGGAGTGTTGAGGAAACAATTTCGTGGAGAAGGAAAACCGCATGGTGATGTTCCTCGACCAAATGTTAAAACTAAAAATCAATACAATAGAAACCCTATAACTAAGAAGAAGTATCCGAAAGAAAAAGTGAGAAAACCATTTAAAAAGGAATATCCAAGAGGGTATTAAAATGAATATAGTTATTGAAGAATACTTGTATTCATAACAGGAAGGAGGGATGGGCATGAAATATTATAACGGTGGATTTATGATAATTTCATATGAAAAAGAGCTTATTTATCAAACTTGCATAATTGAGGGGCTGTCCTCGACTATTTTAACAATAAGTAATAGCGTACGGCCAACATTCCCTGATTATTGGTTTTTCCCTTGGGCCAATACAAATGAAAATGAATCGATTACTAAACTAATAAAATCAAGATTAAGGATCAGTAAAGAGGAGCATGAACAGGCGCGATGTTTTTTAGATACATTGATAGAGGAAAAAAGGTTCTCCTGGCCCAATGTTTTTAGGGATTTAGAGGATGCTAGATTTTTTAAGAAAAACTATTTAAAGGGTATAGAGGATTTAGAAATTGTTAGTTTAAATCTTTCAGAAGAGTATCGGGCGGATTTTTTATTGAATGAGCGAGAAGAGAATGATTTTGATTGTTCTATATATCATTTTATGGAAGATGCATTGCCATTCTGTATCAATAACGCTGAAATGTTAGGTTTTGATATATGTGGCTATAGTAACAATAATTTTTATTCGTTTATTCATAATAATTTACAGACGGATTTTAGAAAGTATGGTAAGAATTTAAATGAATTATCACTTATCGCTAATTATGAGGATGCACAATATGTTATTCATTTAATCGATAATCAACAGATAGAGGCGGAAGAGATATTGTGGTATCCGTGGTTAATGTTGAAGTGTTCATAATTTATAAAATGGAAAAGAAACAAAGTCTATAGCGGCAACGTTTAATGAAGGAAATTAACTTGTAAAATTCGGAAACGAATCGTTACTATATGATGTGAATGGAAATCGTACATCGGATGGAAAGTACAAGTATACGTGGAACGAAGATGACCCAATTACCATGAATGGGTATACGTATGCAGACAATAATCCGGTGATGATGACAGATCCGGATGGGCATTTAGCATGGATGGTATTAAACACAGGATTCGCAGCTTATGATGGGTATCAAGCGTATAAAAAGAGTGGTTGGAAAGCAGCTGCAGTAGCTGTTGGTGTCGGATTAGTTGGTGGAGCAGCTTATAAAGGTGCGAAATTAGCATATAACACATTTAAATATGGTACAAAGCTTAAGTTTACTAATGTTACGACTAGGAAATCCAAGCCTAATTTTCAGGCAAATATAAGTCTGCGCCAATTACACAATAGATTGGACAAAGCGGGATGGAATCAAGAAACATTTTACCAAAAAGGTTTACAAATCGAAGTAGCGTTGCTAATTAGTGAAAAAGATATTTATAGGGATCAGATGATTGATACAACGATGATATGGCAGCCTCTTTCTGATTTTCTTATTGAAATGGAGGAGTACCATAAAGAAATTTTTCGTGATGGAGGAAAAAGGTATAGGAAAGCTTTAGTTGAAAACTATGCTGGTCTGCAATAAAGGAATGACAATGCAAATATTGAAAGTAATAATATTTTATACATGTCGTTCTAGGATTATAAAATTAATTCATTGATAATATTCTTTTTAATGATGAGTGGAATATAAAGTTTTATAGATTCAGTGCATCTCGAAAATTAAACAGGTAATTTTTGAGATGCACTTTTTATTTTAAATAATCTATTACTTCTAAGGCAGAGAGTATCACCCTGTTATATGGGATAGATGGAAATGGGACTGCTCTTCGTCAATATATACATTTAATAAATGGTATACGTTGAGCGATGAAATCAAGAAGACAAACAGTATACTACAACTTCTTCATGGTAATGTCGTCGCGATGACAGATCAAAATAAAGAAGTTGTAGCAACGTATGAGTACGATTCGTGGGGTAACGTATTAAAGAGTGACGCAAAAGGTATCGCAGTAGATAATCCATTTGGATATGCAGGATACATGTATGATAAAGAAATTGGTATGTATTACTTGATTGCGAGATACTATAATCCGGAGCATGGTGTGTTTTTATCGGTGGATCCTGATCCGGGTGATGAAGATGATCCTGTGACGCAGAATGGGTATACGTATGGTGATAATAATCCAGTGATGATGGTGGATCCAGATGGGCATTGGGTGTGATTTGCAGTAAATGCTGGTTTTGCAGCTTATGATGGCTATAAAGCTTATAAATCAGGAAAGGGTTGGAAAGGGGTAGCTAAAGCTGCAGCTATAGGCGCAATTGGCGGAGGAAAATTAAAACTAACAAAAACAATTACAAAACCGGTTTATTTTACAAAGTTATTAGGAAAAAATGCAAGAGCGCATAAATCAAGAATTAATACGGATTTGCCAGGTGGAAAAGCTGTTGCAAAAAGTATTTTTAGACATTATACAAAAGGGCAAAAGGTGATAAATCATAGAAAAGGAAATTCAGTTAGAAGACATACTAAAGACAATCGAATTCAAATTAGAATGGTAAAACGTAAAGATGGCACGTGGAAAGTTAATTTAGATATTAAAAGAAAAAGGATATACGAAGATATTCATTTTTAAGTATATAATACTGAAATTTTAATTAGGAGTGAAGAAGATTGATAGGAATGCCACATTATATAGTTCCGGTGCAAGTTCATCCAAAAGCTATAGATGCTTTAATGAAAGAAGCGGAGATCAAGATATTAAGTTTAACACCTATAATGCAAAAAGATGATAATACTATAATCAGTTCAGAAATAGCCATTCAACTAAAAGATAATTTATATTTAAATGTTTCTGTTGCTAGGTCAGAGATGAAATTTGAAGATGAAGTAGAGCACCTTCAGGTAATAGTGGAAAGAAATGTTCCCAATATAACTGATGGAAATCCTAAAAATATACTAGTTTTCGAAAAGTTTTTGAGAATAAGGGGAAATGTTCAGTGTGAACTATTAGTGGAAGAAGAAAAATATACAGATTTATCTTCAAAGAAAGTACTCTATACTTCCGAATGTGGAACAGGTATATTATTAAAAAATGATGAGGAAACTGTCTTAATAACTTGTAATGAATTTTGTACAATTTTAGTAACAAAAGATCAAGAAATAATTAATGATATATTAAATAAGCGTTATAATTTTGCTAGATTAAAAGGATGAAATGAAAAATAAGGGAATGTAAATAAATCTGTACTATTTGTAAAGGACATATATTTAACAAAGGAATCCAGTTTGTCAAGTTTGGAAATAAATCGTTAATGTTTCGGGATGCATTTTTTATTTTAAATAATTCATTTTTTCATTAGCATTATAAAATAAAGAAAAAATTAGAAATAGTGATGGAAGATTAAAAAGCACGATCTTATTTTTCAATAAGGTCGTGCTTCCTTTTAATTCTCCTGCTCACGCGTAAGAGTAAACGTATCTTTCAACTCACTATCGTTTATTTTAATATTTGCTTTTTTTAATTCCTTTTGCAATAGTTTTTTGCCGAATATAGGGTCAGAGATACGTTCTTCTTCTAAGTTTTTGCGAATAGAGTCTTTCACTTCATCATAAGGCTTTAAAGCTTTTTTATCAGTTAATTTAATAATATGATAACCGTTTGGTGATGCAACGGGATTGCTAATTTGTCCGACCTTTAGTTTATAGGCAGCAGTTTCAAATTCAGGTGCCATTCTACCTGAATTGAAGTATCCAAGGTCTCCGCCTTTCTCTTTTGATAGTAGGTCTTGCGATTCTTGTTTTGCTAGTTCTTCAAATGAAGCACCAGCATCTAATTTTTTCTTTATTTCTTTCGCTTCATTTTCGTCACTTACTAAAATATGGCTTGCTTTAATTTCAGGTTTATAGTGGTCTTTCACGTCTTTTTCTGTAATACTTTTCTTAATCGCTTCATTCATAGCAAGTTTGAACTTAATTTGATTTTTGAAATCAGCTTCATCTTTTAAACCATTGTTTTTCAATACGTTTTTAAATTGGTCTCCGTATTGATTTTTCGCTTTTTGTAATTCTTTATCTACATCATCGTCAGATACTTTATATTTTTTCGTGATAACGTCTTGCGCCATCATTTCGTACAGCATGTCTTTTCCGTAACGATCTTTCAACTGTTTTTCGAAGTCGCTCTTCGTAATGGTTGAGTCTGTTGCTGTAGCGACTGTATCTGAGTCGTTTTTTTGTCCACAAGCAGATAGCATTAATATACTTAGTAGTGCAGTAATAATGAAAATGTGTTTCCCTCTCATGCTAACACCTCATCCGAATATGTTATCGCTATTGTAGAATATAGAAGTGAACATGAAGTGAATTTTTAATGTTTTTTCCCTGTAAACTGTAAAAAAAGTACACCAACAATATTGTCGGTGTACGATGGAATCAAAGGTGATCAGTCTTTTTAGAATAGGCACGCTTACCTTGTTCTATATTCTTTTGTTCTTGCTCATTTTTTTGCGCGCGTTTTGCATTATTATCGCGTGCTTTTTTGTCGTTATCACTCGTATGTGGCATATGTATCAACTCCATTTCTAAACGTTGTACGTTTATCATTTCCTTTTTCGTAAAGACTATGTATAGCAGTGTACTCATGAATAATGAAGGTGGATTGGAAATGGATTTGAAGTTGAATTATACCGAACTTATAAAGAAGTTAATCGTTGTAATCGTCGCAGGTTTGTTAAATGCGATTGGAATGAATTTATTTTTAACGCCAGCGAAAGTGTATGCAAGTGGCTTTGCTGGATTGTCTCAATTGCTATCACAAATATTAGGTGATTTTTTATCTATTCACATATCAACCGGGGTATTATTTAGCTTGTTTAACATTCCAGTCGTTATTTTAGCCTGGAAAAAGGTTGGAAAGGCCTTTACTTTCTTTAGTTTTCTTTGCGTTATCTTTATGACTATGTTTTTAGAAATTATCCCAGTTAGAGCAGTTTCAAACGACATCATATTAAATGCGATTTTTGGTGGGCTTATTTCAGCAATCGGGGTAGGGATTGCGTTGAAGTGGGGGGCTTCTACAGGTGGTTTAGATATAATCGCCATGATTTTATCAAAGATTAAAGACAAGCCTGTCGGTACGTATTTTTTCTTCTTTAATGCACTGATCATTATCGCTGCCGGCTATGTGTATGGATGGGAAAAAGCATTATATACTTTAGTGACTTTGTATGTGTCAACGCGAATCATCGATGCAATTCATACGCGTCATGTGAAGATTACGGCGTTAATCGTTACGAAGAATGGGGCGGATGTACGAAAGGCGATTCACTCACGCTTAGTGAGGGGGATTACAACTATACCAGCAACTGGTGCTTATACGAATGAAAATAAGGAAATGTTAATGATTGTTATTACTCGTTACGAACTGTACGAATTAGAGAGGGTTATTAAACAAGTGGACCCAGGTGCATTTACAAACGTACTGCAAACGGTTGGGGTGTTCGGATTGTTTCGAAAAGATTAAAGAGGACCAAAGCTGGTCCTCTTTTTTAATGTGCATTCGTAATGTTTTGCAACTGCTCTTGCATTTCACGTAGCTGAACTTTTTCAGCTGTTGAAGAGTTTGCGTATGCAGAGTGCAAAGCGTTTTTGGCTCTATATACGAGATCTTGTTGCTCGGCACCGCTTGAACAAGATACGGCATTTGCAACAGCATCTCTAGCTTGTTGAAATAGTAAGTTCCCCATTTAGACCCCTCCAAAAGAAGAGTTACTTCTCGCTTTTTCTGCCTCAGCTAATGTACCTCGGTACGGGAATCTTGCATCATGCTTCATAACAGCATCGGCTCCTTGTTGGATAAAACGTTTTGATTTATTCTTTTTACCCATTCGAAAAACCCCCTTTATTTAGCTGAAAACAATCGACGCGCTAACTTTTGCGTCTAATGATAGTATGAGCGTTTGGCGAGAAACTATAAGCAGGGAATTTTTAGATTACAACCCAAGAACCTCTTCTAAATATAGTGCAATGCCATCTTCTTCGTTCGTTAGCGTCGTATGGTTTGCGAGCGATTTTAATTCAGGGATGGCATTTCCCATTGCGATGCCGTGACCAGCAAATTCAATCATTTCAAAGTCGTTATCTTCATCACCGAAAGCGATAATTCGCTCTTGTGGAATGTTGTAATGACTAGAAATTTTTTGTAGTCCAACGGCTTTATTTAATCCGCTTTTTACAATTTCAATAATCGGCCAAGGTGCGCCCCATTTTCTATGGTCAATTACTTCAGCATGCATATCAGTTAAATGTTGACGAATTGCACTGGAATGCTCGTCATGTGCGTCAATTAATAAGCAAGTTGGATGATCGTTTAAAATATTTAATAAGTCTCCTGTAAAAATGTTTGGAGAACCGAATTCAAAAATATGTTTTTTATCTTCATCAATTTCACGAACATACACATCATCCATTACTTCAGCGTATATATTTTTTACGCCAAAATCAAAGCAAGCTCGGACAATTTCTTGCGCTGTTGCTAGCTCAAGAGGAGAGTGATGTGTGCCCCACTTTGAATCAAGAGGGTGATGTACGTAAGCGCCATTAAAGTTTACGATTGGTGTATTTAAACCAAGTTCTTTATAGTAATCATAACTAGCGCGGAATGGACGTCCTGTTGAAATAACGACAATATGTCCTTGTTCCTTTGCTTTTGCAATTGTATGTTTCGTTCGAGTGGAAATTATTTTGTTGTCTGTTAATAAAGTGCCGTCTAAGTCTAGTGCGATTAAATGCTGTTTGTTCATAATTTCACCTCTTATAATAATTTATTTTTGTTTCTATCTGTATTTCCGTTTTAATATGCAGAAATAAGAGGTTAAGCTGGGTGAGACCACCAAAGATGGAAACTTCACTATATATCCATCTTACGTCGCAAAGTGTTACGGTGTCTACTATTTCTCGCTGGAAATTAAGAAAAGTCAACATCTTTTTAGAAAGTTCAAACAATGTTTCTTTCATTATGGACAAATTGTGAAAAGGGTTACATTGTTCGTAGGATGAGGCTTATAATGAACATGTAATCTTCTCGTATATGTTTGACTCTCCTTTGAAACTGGCCTATAGTAGGTTGGTTTCTTTTTTTTCTACAAATCGGAAAGAAATCCCTGCTTTAAGCTTGTGTCATTCATGTATATGTACAAGAATGAAATGTAGTACTTGTTTCCTAAACATGACAGACAAGCTTTCTTTTAAAATGGATATACTAATGAGGCAAAGACGTCATGGAAGGAGAATGGAAATGGGACAAAATCGTAGGTTTCGTTCTGGACAAAAAGCGCCGAATGATGGCATTTACGTAGAAATTGGTGAAACGGGAAGTATGGTGAAAGATCCGCAAATGGTAAAACTAACTGCTGGTGAAAAGTTTCCAGATAACACAAATCATAACCGCCAGTGGACATATAAAAGAAAACCGTAACAGAAGCCGCAATTATTATTGCGGCTTTTTTGTCGTCATCCATTTTAATTTCATTTACCGTATATTTTTCAGTCGTATCATGCATGCTCCCTTTTTCTTTTTCTAATAATAAGTTTGAAAATACATAATCAAAATTATTGTATAAAAAAGTCAGTTGGCGTATAATCAAATCAAAGGTCAAAGAAAGTCAAACATTTGGAGGACTGTAAAGATGGACTTAAATCAAATGACAACAAAAACACAAGAGGCGATTATGAGTGCTCAATCTTTAGCGGTATCTCATCATCATCAAGAAGTAGATACTGTTCATCTCTTGTTTACATTATTAGAAGAGCAAGATGGGCTAGCAGTACGTATTTTTCAAAAAATGAATGTCGATATAGAAGCGTTAAAACAAGGTGCTGAAGGTTTAATTAAGAAAAAGCCCTCTGTAACGGGAAGCGGTGCAGAAGCAGGTAAATTATATATAACAGGTGCTTTGCAACAACTGCTTGTAAGAGCAGGAAAAGAAGCAGAAAAATTGCAAGATGATTACATTTCAGTTGAACATGTATTACTTGCTTTTACTGAAGAAAAAGGCGATATAAACCAATTATTTACAAGATTTCATATTACGAAAGATAACTTATTACAGTCTTTAATGACAGTTCGGGGGAATCAAAGAGTGACTAGTCAAAATCCAGAAGCAACTTATGAAGCGTTAGAAAAATATGGTCGTGATTTAGTGGCGGAAGTAAGAGCGGGGAAAATTGACCCTGTTATCGGCCGCGATAGTGAAATTCGCCGCGTAATCCGCATTCTTTCACGTAAAACGAAAAACAACCCAGTTTTAATTGGTGAACCAGGTGTTGGTAAAACAGCAATCGTTGAAGGGTTAGCACAGCGTATTGTGAAAAAGGATGTACCTGAAGGATTAAAAGATAGAACAATCTTTGCATTAGATATGAGTGCGCTTGTAGCTGGAGCGAAATTCCGCGGTGAGTTTGAGGAGCGTCTCCAAGCTGTATTAAATGAAATTAAAAAGAGTGAAGGTCGTATTTTACTATTCATTGATGAACTTCACACAATCGTCGGCGCTGGTAAAACAGAAGGCGCAATGGATGCAGGAAATATGTTAAAACCGATGCTTGCGCGTGGTGAACTGCATTGTATCGGGGCGACGACGTTAGATGAATATCGTAAATATATTGAGAAAGATCCAGCGCTAGAAAGACGTTTCCAACAAGTATTAGCAGAAGAACCAACTGTTGAAGATACAATTTCCATTTTACGTGGTTTAAAAGAGCGCTTTGAAATTTATCATGGTGTAAATATTCATGACCGCGCGATTGTAGCAGCATCAGTTTTATCAGATCGATATATTTCGGACCGTTTCTTACCAGATAAAGCAATTGATCTTGTCGATGAAGCGTGTGCAACAATTCGTACAGAAATCGATTCTATGCCGACAGAATTAGATGAAGTAACGCGCCGCATTATGCAGCTAGAAATTGAAGAAGCGGCTCTTGGAAAAGAAAAGGACTTTGGTAGCCAAGAACGTCTAAAAACGTTGCAACGTGAATTATCGGATTTAAAAGAAGTTGCAAGTGGTATGAGAGCCAAATGGGAGAAAGAAAAAGAAGATATTCACAAAGTTCGTGACTTACGTGAACATTTAGAGCGTCTGCGCCGTGAATTAGAAGAAGCAGAAGGGAATTACGATCTAAATAAAGCAGCGGAACTTCGCCACGGAAAAATTCCTGCAATTGAAAAAGAGTTAAAAGAAGCAGAAGAAATGGGCGCGCATAATAAACAAGAAAATCGTTTATTACGTGAGGAAGTAAGTGAAGAAGAAATTGCTGATATTGTTTCACGTTGGACTGGTATTCCTGTTGCAAAACTTGTTGAAGGTGAACGCGAGAAATTACTACGTTTAGAGCAAATTTTATCAGAGCGTGTCATCGGACAAGAGGAAGCGGTAAGCTTAGTATCAGACGCAGTTCTTCGTGCGCGCGCTGGTATTAAAGACCCGAACCGTCCAATTGGTTCCTTCATTTTCTTAGGACCTACTGGTGTTGGTAAAACAGAACTTGCAAAAACGTTAGCGCAGTCATTATTCGATAGTGAAGAACAAATGATTCGTATTGATATGTCTGAGTATATGGAGAAACACGCTGTGTCACGCTTAATTGGTGCGCCTCCTGGATATGTTGGATATGAAGAGGGCGGTCAATTAACAGAAGCGGTAAGACGTAAACCGTATTCCGTTATTTTATTAGACGAAATCGAAAAAGCACATCCAGAAGTATTCAACATTTTATTACAAATGTTAGATGACGGTCGCATTACAGATTCGCAAGGACGTACAGTAGACTTTAAAAACACGGTTATTATTATGACTTCAAATATTGGATCTGCTCATTTATTAGATGGATTAGAAGATGATGGCTCCATTAAAGAGGAATCAAGAGAGCTTGTTATGGGACAATTAAGAGGACATTTCCGACCAGAGTTTTTAAACCGTGTCGACGAAATTATTTTATTCAAACCTCTTACAACGAATGAAATTAAAGGTATTGTTGATAAAATTGTAAAAGAATTACAAGGTCGTTTAGCTGACCGTCACATTACGGTAGAATTAACAGACGCAGCGAAAGAGTTTGTTGTCGAAGCTGGCTTCGATCCGATGTACGGAGCCCGTCCATTAAAAAGATATGTACAGCGTCAAGTTGAGACGAAATTAGCGAGAGAATTAATTGCAAGTACGATTACTGACAATAGTCATGTAGTGGTTGATGTAGAAAATAACGAGTTAGTTGTTCATGTGAAGTAAAATAAAAAAGAGTTCGGATAAAATCCGGACTCTTTTTTTAGTGTTGTTCTACTGGCTCGTTTGGAATTGCAGCTGAAATTGCTAGTACGAATACCGCAAGAACAACTGAGAAAATAGACGCTTGGTTAAAATCGTATGTACCGCCAGTCATAGAGCCGATTACGTAGCTCATCATATGTACAAGCAAGAACGACCAAATTAATGCCCAAATGAAACGCATATTTTACACCTCTATTCGTTCAATCTGTCCTTATTGTAACACAATTGAAAAAAGAATATAGAAAAATATTTGTAGATTTTTCAACGCAAATTTGCATTCCGTTCATACATTATAAAAGAGTACTTTTATACGTTTAGAAAATAAGGCGGGGGAAAAATGAGTATTACGGAACGTTTTTTTTACTTAGAAAAAGAACCATGCGTTATTTATTTACCAGAGAAGCCAAATGGATTTTCTGTCATGCTTCTTGGTGATTACAACTACTTTATTGAGAATGGTACAAGTTTATGGACACAGCATACAGGTAGATCTTATTTTTTACATGGCCTTATTGAGGAAGGCTATACGGTCTTTTCTTCTAATTTATACGGAAGACATTGGGGAAACGACCAATCTGTTCGTCTAGCGAAACGTCTATATGACGTTGTGTTGAGAAAAGAGACATTAAATGCAAAAATGCACATTATGGCAGATGGTATGGGGGCACTTGTTGCGCTTGAAATGATGAACAAATACCCTGAATGTATACGTTCTGTCATTATGTTAAATCCGTGTTTAGATTTACCAGAATATGTGGAGTTTGAGAAAGAGCATAAATTTTTTTACAAGAGACTCTTGAAGGAATTAAGTTTGGCGTATGATGCTAAAGAAGAAGAATTAGAAGCGAAAATAAATAAGAAATCATTTACGCTTCTTCCGTCTTGTGTACCTGTTAAAATTTTTGTATCAACACAAGAAAAAAGAGGAAGAAAACAGCTGCTACGTAAATACGAGAAAATGAGGCAATTGAACCAATGCGATACTTCTGTCTTATTCCATCTGCAAGATGTGAAATATAAAATGGTTAGGCAAACGACTGATTTCTTTAAAAAATATGAAGAAGAATTGTGAAGCTCCCATATACATAAATGAGGAGCTATTTGTTTCAAGGGGAAAGGGCTGGTGGTATGGAACGCGTGCTAATTATAGGTGCACTTACGTTTGTAGGTTATCACCTTGTGAATAAAATGATTGCAGAAGAAGTAGAAGTATATGGTCTTGATTTTGATGAATTTGATAGTATGACAAAAATTAATGAAGAGAAGTTATTGTTAATTGGGCGAAATGCGTTATTTACGTATTATTCGATAAGAGATGAAGACGGATGGAGATCCGTAGAGGAAGAGAAATTTGATGCCGTTTACTTTTGTCTGTATGAACCAAATCAACAAAGGGGCTTTCGAAATGAAAGAGTTATATTACAGTATTTAAAGCGAATGATAAGACTGTGTGAAGAACATAAAGTGAAGTTAAATCTAATTTCTTCTATTGAAGTAGGAAACGCAGATGAGTCCGAAAATAAACGTTTATTTTCGAAAGTGGAAGAAGGATTGAAAAAAGGAGAGGTACAATATAGTGTATTTCGAGTTCCTACATTATATGGTCCATGGCAACCATCTTTTATGATGTATCATCAGCTCATGTTATCAGAACTGGGTGAGAAAGAGTGCCATTATGTGAGTGAGGAAAACGGAAGTGATCTACTGTACGTTGAAGATGTATGTGAATACTTATGGGAAAATGGAATGAACGAGGAGCATCTCGGTATATATAATTTACTTAGTGGCAAAAAATCATTATGGAAAAAAGGTATGAGCCTTTTACGTGCAGAGGATAAAGTGAATAAAGAGAATGCGGAAGAAAGAGATGGAGCGGCCGAGGATATTTCAATAAAAAGAAATACCCCGTTAGAATACGGTTTAAATAAACAATTGGCACATATGAAAAAATATAAAGAGTTATACGAAGGATAGAGAGCATGTTACACTATGTATGTGAAAGTTTTAATGGAGAGGAAGAACGTAATATGAATGAGAAAAGCATGCAATTTTTACAAATCGCAATGAAGCATTTACCAGAAGCTAAGGCCATTTTAGATGATAATGGAATTGCGCTTGATATGGAGAAAGCTCAACCAGTATTAGAGTTATTGATGAAAGTTATGAACGAAGCATATGAGCTTGGGAAAGCAGATAAAGAATAAAAGCATTTTTTTAGAAGGAAGAGAGGCCCGAACCGTAAGTAGAAGCGGTTCGGGCCTTTTTATATTTCGAAAGAACAGAGAAAGGTATGTTTCCGTTTCTTTTCATGAACAATAAGGTGAATAATGCGTTAGCTTTATGTTTTAGCTGAAATATATTCTAGACAAAAATACATTTATGTTTTAAAATTAGTACCAAGTCATAATAATTGATATAAAACGGAGGGCTGCGATGTGAACGTGGGCATTTTAGGGATCGGAAGATATGTGCCGGAAAAAGTAGTCACAAATCACGATTTAGAGAAAATAATGGATACATCCGATGAATGGATTCGTACGAGAACAGGGATTGCGGAAAGACGCATTGCCGATGATACAATAGATACTTCATATATGGCCGTAGAGGCTTCTAAAAAAGCACTTGAAGATGCAGGGATTAGCGGAGAGGATATCGATCTTATTTTAGTAGCAACAGTAACGCCAGATCGTGCTTTTCCAGCAGTAGCTTGTGTTATTCAAGAAGCGATTGGCGCAAAACATGCAGCTGCAATGGATTTAAGTGCAGCGTGTGCTGGTTTTATGTACGGAATGATTACAGCGCAGCAATTTATTCAAACGGGAACTTATAAAAATATACTAGTAGTTGGTAGTGATAAACTATCTAAAATTGTAGACTGGAACGATCGAAATACAGCAGTACTATTTGGAGACGGAGCTGGTGCGATCGTAATGGGAGCTGTTTCAGAAGGTAAAGGTGTTCTATCTTTCGAATTAGGAGCGGACGGAAGTGGCGGTAAGCATCTTTATCAAGACGAGTATGTTATGATGAATGGCAGAGAAGTCTTTAAATTTGCCGTTCGTCAACTTGGGGATTCTTGTCTTCGCGTTTTAGATAAAGCTGGTCTTACGAAAGAAGATGTGGATTTCTTAGTACCGCATCAAGCGAACATTCGTATTATGGAATCTGCAAGAGAGAGATTAAATTTACCACAAGAAAAAATGAGTATGACAATTGAGAAGTTCGGTAATACATCAGCTTCTTCCATTCCGATTGCGATGGTAGAGGAATTGCAAAACGGACGTATTCAAGATGGTGATTTAATTATACTTGTTGGTTTTGGCGGCGGATTAACATGGGGAGCAGTCGCTCTTCGTTGGGGTAAATAAGGACTGAGAGAAAAAAAGGAGTGTATTTTGTATGGAAAAAAAGAGGGTCGTAATTACAGGATTAGGAGCTGTTACACCGGTCGGTACAGATGTTGAAACAGCGTGGGAAAACATTAAAAAAGGTGTATCTGGAATCGGACGACTTACAAGAATTGATCCGGAACTATTTCCAGCAAAAGTAGCAGCAGAAATTAACGACTTTGAAGTCGAGAAATATATTGATAAAAAAGAAGCGCGTCGTATGGATCGCTTTACACAATATGCAGTAGCGGCAGCGAAAATGGCAGTTGCAGATGCAAAGCTTGAGATTACAGAAGAAAACGGACCTCGAATTGGTGTATGGATTGGTTCTGGTATTGGCGGTATGGAAACATACGAAGAACAATTTAAGATTTTTACTGAGAAAGGTCCGCGCCGCGTGAGCCCATTCTTCGTACCGATGATGATTCCAGATATGGCAGCAGGCCAAGTATCAATCGCAACAGGAGCAAAAGGAATTAACACTTGTTCTGTAACGGCTTGTGCATCTGGTGCAAACTCAATTGGTGATGCGTTTAAAGCGATTCAGCGAGGTGATGCTGATGCAATGATTACAGGCGGAGCAGAGGCGCCGTTAACAAGTATGGCATTCGCAGGATTTAGCTCAGCGAAAGCATTAACATTCAATGAAGATCCAGCAACAGCTTGCCGTCCATTCGATAAAAACCGTAGCGGTTTCGTAATGGGTGAAGGTTCAGGTATTTTAATTCTTGAAGAATTAGAGCACGCATTAGCTCGTGGTGCTCACATTTATGCGGAAATCGCTGGTTACGGTGCAACTGGTGATGCATTCCATATTACAATGCCGGCTCCTGGCGGTGAAGGCGGCGTGCGCGCAATGCGTCAAGCTTTAGCAGATGCAGGTCTACAGCCAGAAGATATTGATTACATTAATGCGCATGGTACAAGTACGGATGCGAATGAAAAGTATGAAACGATGGCAATTAAAGAAACGTTCGGTGAGCATGCGTATAAAGTAGCGATCAGCTCAACGAAATCAATGACAGGTCACTTATTAGGGGCAGCTGGTGCTGTTGAAGCGATTTTCTCTATTAAATCAATTACAGATGGAGTAATTCCTCCAACAATTAACTATGAGACACCAGATCCAGAATGTGACTTAGATTACGTACCGAATCAAGCGAGACATCAAGAAGTAAACGCAGTGTTAAGTAATTCATTAGGATTCGGTGGTCATAACGCAGTATTAGTATTTAAAGCGTATAAATAATAGATGAAATAAGGAGTTTTTTCGTAACATATTGCGAAAAAACTCCTTATTTATTTTTACGCCTTTTTCTCCTTTTGCATATACATAAGAAAAAGGAGGGATAAAGATGGGGGTTGTTGAAACTGCTGAGTGGTTACATTTATATTATGGACGGCCAGAAAAGCTGTGTGAGAAGTTTACGAAGTATATCCCGCTGCCAAAAGAAAGATTGTATCGCTTTTTAATTTCTAAAGGTATGTATCGCCCCGTTATGCGAGGAGAACGAGAAATTAAAGAGTTAGAGAAAAAGGAAGTTTGGAAAGAGTTACGCGCGGAGTATGAGAAGCTGAAAGATTGGCTAAAAGGTCCAGATGTCCCTGTCTTTATTTTATTATCAGATTCTTATAATCGAACGGTACAAGAAGAGTATAACGGCAGGGCTGGATTATCTATGCGTCACGTTATTTTCTTATTTGTATGTGGACGGAATTCGGTGGAAGAATTAAAAGTGTTACTAGCGCATGAATATCATCACATATGCAGGTTACATCAAATTGAGACGAAAGAAACGGAATATACATTACTTGATACGATGATTATGGAAGGTTTGGCTGAGCAAGCGGTAACGGAAAGATATTCAGAAAAAAACAATGCACCGTGGACGACGTATCTTTCAAAAGAAGAGGCTATATATTATTGGAAAAATGTTGTGCATGAAAGAATAAGTATAAAGCGAGGAACAAGGGAGCACGACATCTTATTAAATGGATTTCATTCTTATCCGAAGATGCTTGGCTATGCGCTTGGATTTCATATTGTCAAAGATTGTGTAACTTTGGAAGGAGAAGATACACTTTCTTTATTGCCTATAGATGCGAAAGAAATATTGAATAAAGCAAATACATTTCATATATAAAAAAACAGGAGCTCTCTTTCCTGTTTTTTTAGTATTAATAGAAGAAAAAATAATAATTAGAATATATTTCCTTAGGTGGAATAAAGTTAAGAAAAATTGAACATAATGATGGATACAAACAGTAGTGAAGTGAGGGGTAGTGAATGTTATATCTACATGATGTATGGGTAAATTGGTTTGAAGGTGAAGAAAATGGGTATAACGTTTGTCATTTTTACGAATGGCGGAAAGATGATACGATTGAGCTATTAGATCAAGTGCCATTATTAAAAGTAGATGCCACATTATATCATTACATCGAGAACGAATTGTTAGAGCTTCCGCAAAAAATGTTGGAAGACGTACATCATAAGGCTTATATTCGTAAAAATCATGAACGTTTGCAGCAAGAGTATTGCTTTGTAGTTACAGATGGAAAAGGAATTATTGCGATTGACACAATTGGTTACAATGTACCGATTCGAAAAAGTAGACTTATACCGCGCCAAGAGCAGATGGTATATGAGATGGTAGAAAACGTACAAGCAGAAAAGTATGAGTTCCAAGTAGAAGAAATAGAAAAAGAAAAAGAACATCATATTTTATCACCATCACCATTCATTATGAATGGCCTGACTCGTAAAGAAAGACAGCTTAAACAATTATTATTTATGGCGTTAGATCAATTACATACAACGAAAAACACAGCAGAAATTCGCTATTGGTTCACAGAGTGGGATCCATCAGCATACGGAATGGTTCAACATATGGAATTTGAAGATATTTGGGCTAAGCTGTATGAGGAAGCGAAAACAGGTTGGTCTGAGAAGCACGAACAATTATGCGAGCGTCTCGTAAAAGGACAACCATTTTTTGAAAAGTTATGGGAAATGGAAAACGAGCAAAAGGTAAATTAAAAAACCGCCAATCGGCGGTTTTTTTAATTTGGTGTAACTTATCTTCAGCAGCAAGCTCTTCGTGTCTAAGAACTGAACGAGCTGCCTCCGCTTTTATATGAAATCCAGCTCCAGCGGCAAGAATGTTCGGTGGCTTCGCACCTTCCTGCGAGGCAAAAAACGCCTCTCCGTCAGGAGCTCCATCCCCCTCACATTCTAAGCGAGCCGCTTCCACTTTATATAGAAATCCAGCTCTGGCTCCTAGCCCTTCGCGTCTAAGAACCTTCCCCACGAGAAGGTAAAAAGCACCTTCTGTGAGAAAGAACCTTAGCCGTCAGGGCTAAACAGTCGCCTCCGCTTTATATGTTACCTACGTTTTCTGCTTAGTCCCATTGCGTTTTCTACTTTGCGTAGTTGTTTGAATGCGACGCGGTTTGCTTTTTCGGCACCTTTGTCTAGAATTTCGTCTAGTTCTGGTGAGTTAATTAGTTCGTTATATTTGTCTTGGATTGGGCGAATCGCTTCTACGACTACTTGTGCTAGGTCGCCTTTGAAGTCGCCATATCCTTTTCCTTCGTACATTGCTTCGATTTCTTCAACTGTTTTTCCAGAGAATGAAGAGTAGATTGTTAATAAGTTAGAGATACCAGGTTTGTTTTCTTTATCGAATTTCACGATACCTTCAGAGTCAGTTACAGCACTCTTAATTTTCTTTTCAATTGTTTTTGGTTCATCAAGCATGCTAATCATTGATTTTGGATTCGGATCAGATTTACTCATTTTTTTCGTAGGCTCTGTTAGTGACATAACGCGAGCTCCTACTTTTGGAATGCGGATTTCAGGAATTGTGAATACTTCACGGAAGCGTTTGTTGAAACGCTCTGCTAGGTCACGTGTTAATTCCATATGTTGCTTTTGATCATCACCAACAGGCACGATCTCAGTGTTGTAAAGTAAAATATCAGCAGCCATTAATGGTGGATACGTTAGTAATCCAGCTGGTACTGAATCTCTACCTGACGCTTTATCTTTATATTGCGTCATACGCTCTAATTCTCCAACGTAAGCAACTGATTGCATAATCCATCCTAGTTGAGCGTGTGCCGGTACTTCTGATTGTACAAATAACGTAGCTTTTTCAGGGTCGATACCGCATGCTACATAAAGTGCAGCAAGACTGCGGATGTTTTTACGAAGCCCGACAGGATCTTGAGGTACTGTAATCGCATGTTGGTTTACAATACAGAAATAACAGTCGTGTTCATTTTGAAGCTCTGTAAATTGCTTCATAGCTCCTAAATAGTTTCCAAGTGTAATCGTTCCACTTGGCTGAATACCAGAAAAGATAACTGACATAATTAATTCCTCCTAAATTTGAATGCGTAATGGGGAAGAGAAGGCAAACAAAAAAAGCCCATTCATCCCAAAAAACTATAGGGACGAATGGACCGCGGTACCACCCTAATTATTTCACTACTGTGAAATCTCTCTAATCCATAATAACGTTTGGATATAACGCCAAAGCCTACTACTTTCGGTTCGGTTTGGAGCTCAAAAGCCCATTCCATACTGTACAATTACTTGTTCACACCAGCCACAAGCTCTCTGAAATTGCCTCAATATGTACTCTTCTTTATCATCGCATACATATAAATTTATTTATTGTTACCTGAGCTCTTTAAATATGAAAGAACTAAAGTTTTATAACAAAATGTTTTGCTGATTATTATATCATATGGGATAGTGTTTGCAAACTACATCAAAATAGTAAAGCTAATGAAGGTCGAGAACAACCCAAGAATGATACCGGTAATGCAAATTGGATACGTCCATTTGAATGAATATGTTTTATAAATACGTTCTTTCTTATCGACAGGTTCCTCTACTTCTTCAATTAAAGAGTCAATTTTTTTGTTCGTACCAAATACTCTTTGGAAGGCGTAAATTGTTACATTAAAAAATCCATTTTGAAATATGAATAAAAAACCGCCTATAAGAATAAAAAATAGTGCAATATAAAACGAGATGTTGACAAAATTCAACAAAAAATGCGATGAAACGAGGAATGCACCAATACTAGAAGCGATTATCGCTATGAAAATTAGTATACAAGTATGAAAAAAAACTTTATTCAAAATGTTCCCCTCCGTCAAAATATTACTAGAATTATTATACTATAAAAGCTATAATATGTACTAGAACTAATTTTTTGAAAATTATACGCAATTAAAGGTCTGATTGCAAGATGATGGTAGCAATGTTAACGTATCCCTTTACAAAAAAATAAAAATATAAACATTTTATTAAAAATTTTAACAAAAAAACAAAAAACTATATTCACAATTGTTATATTATATGTATAATGAAAATTGTAGAAACTTGGAGATTATTCTTTCAATTCTACTTTTTTACAAGTGAGGGTACAGGAAGTGCAATTAGGGGAGGCAACACAACATGAAGAAAAAGATACCGTTATTACTTGCATCGACGTTGACTGTCAGTATGTTAGGAGCTTGTAGTTACCAAAAAGAGGATAATAAAGCAGGCGCGAAAGAAAAATCCTCAAACAAGCAAGTGTTAAATCTAACTGAGACAGCTGAAATCCCAACTATGGATACGACGTTATCAACAGATGCAACATCTTCTAACATCATGAATAACACAATGGAAGGGTTATATCGTCTGGGGAAAGATGATAAACTTGTTCCGGGTGTCGCTAAATCTTATGAGAAATCAGAGGATGGCAAAAAGTATGTGTTTAAGTTACGTGAAGATGCGAAATGGTCTAATGGTGAACCTGTAACAGCGAAGGACTTCGTTTATTCTTGGCGAAGAGCTGTAGATTCAAACACGGGTGCCAAGTTTGCTTACATACTATTTGATGTTAAAAATGCGGAGAAAGTTAACAAAAAAGAGTTACCAGTTGAAGAACTTGGTGTAAAGGCAATTGATGATCATACACTTGAAGTGGAATTAGATAACCCTGTTCCTTATTTTGTAAGTTTAACAGTCTATCCAACATTGTATCCTTTGAATGAGAAGTTTGTAACAGAACAAGGAGCAAAATTTGGATTAGAATCCAATACGACACTTTATAATGGTCCATTCGTATTAAATGAATGGAAGCATGAACAAAGTTTCAAGCTTAAGAAGAATCCAACGTATTGGGAAAATAAAGAAGTAAAACTTGAGGAAATAAACTTCAATATTGTTAAGGATCGTTCAACTGCTATAAATTTATATGAAACGAAAGCAATTGATCGTGTAGTCTTAACATCAGAGTTTGTAGATAAATACAAATCAGATGCTGACTTTAAAACGATTAAGAGACCATCTACACAATTTATTCGCTTAAATGAAAAGAATAAATTTTTAGCAAATAAAAATATCCGAAAAGCAATTGCAATGTCCTTTGAACGTGAAAACATCGGAAAAGTAATCTTAAACGATGGTTCAGAGGGTATATATGGTTTTGTTCCGAAAGGCTTAGCAAAAGGTCCGAATGGAAAAGACTTCCGTGAAGAAAACGGAAAGCTTATAAAAGAGGATATGAAAGAAGCACAAAAATACTGGGAAGCTGGTAAAAAAGAACTTGGTGTAGACAAAGTAGAGTTAGAGCTATTAAACTTTGATACTGATGATGCTAAAAAAATCGGAGAGTATTTAAAAGGCCAATTTGAAAAGAACTTACCAGGTTTAACAGTTCCAACAAAAATGCAACCATTTGCACAAAAATTAAAACTTGAAGCAAGTGGAGATTATGCAATGTCATATGCGGGATGGAATCCAGATTATATGGATCCAATGTCATTCCTTGAAATGTATACGACAGGTAATGCGCAAAACAAAGTACATTACGCAAACCCAGCGTATGATGATTTAATTAAAAAAGCAAAAACAGAAGTTGATGTACAAGCTCGTTGGGATGCATTATTACAAGCAGAAAAACAACTGCTTGAAGATGCAGCAATTGCTCCAGTATATCAACCTGGAAAAGCATATTTACAACGCCAATCTATTACTGGCCTATTAGAACATAAATATGGCGGGGAATTTAGCTATAAGTGGGTTGAACTCAAAAACTAAAAATGGTTTCCATCATGAATAAGGGTATATGCCTATGATGGGCATGTACTCTTATTTTAAAAAAATAAAAGTAAGAATATTTAAAACTATCTTATTGCTTTTGAGAAAAACGGGGAGGTGCTTGACTATGGGACGTTATGTATTAAAACGTTTCGTGTACATGGCTTTGACATTATTTTTAATTACTACACTGACTTTCTTTTTAATGAAATTACTTCCGGGTTCTCCGCTTAAAAACCAGGAGAAGTTATCACCGGCACAAAAAGAAATCATTCTTGAAAAATATGGCTTAAATGATCCAGTACCAGTTCAATACGCACGTTACTTAGGTAACTTAGCAAAAGGTGATTTAGGGGTATCATTCCAATATGATAACCGTCCAGTAACAGACATGATTGTGGATCGCATTGGACCATCAGCACAACTTGGTTTACAAGCGATTATATTAGGAACATTTATCGGTTTAATTTTAGGAATCGTTGCGGCACTTCGTAACAATACGTGGGTCGATTATGGAGCGACAATTATTTCCGTACTCGGGATGTCGGTACCATCGTTCGTATTTGCCGCATTACTACAATATTTCGTAGGGGTAAAACTTGGATGGTTCCCAGTAGCATTCTGGAAAGGACCAGAGTTTACAGTAATGCCTACAATCGCTTTATCGATGGCAGTTATCGCAACAATCGCACGTTTCGCTCGTGCAGAGTTAATTGAAGTTATGCAAGCTGACTACATTTTAACAGCGAAAGCGAAAGGAATTAGCCAAGGCGTTATCATTATCAAACACGCCCTTCGTAACGCGTTAATTCCAGTTGTAACAATTTTAGGACCAATGGTTGCAGGGTTAATTACAGGTACATTAGTTATTGAGCAAATTTATGCTGTACCAGGACTAGGGGAACAGTTCGTTAAATCTATTACAGTGAATGACTATACAGTTATTATGGGAACTACAATTTTCTATAGTGCGATCTTCATCTTAGTTATTTTCATTGTTGATATTTTATACGGAATTATTGATCCTCGTATTCGTTTAGCGGGAGGGAAAAAATGATGAAAGATGTACAAAAATTATCTCCAGACTTATTTCAACAAGCTAATCAAAATAATGTGGATAATGAAGTCATTGCCCGTCCAAGCTTAACGTTTTGGCAAGATGTAAGAAGACGTTTGTTCCAACATAAAGGAGCAATGTTCGGTTTAGTTTTATTAACGCTTATTATCTTACTAGCAATCTTCGGACCGATGGTAAGTAAGCACTCGTATAAAGAGCAAGATTTAGGACGTGCAAAATTGCCACCGAAAATTCCAGTTATTGAAAATGTTCATTGGTTACCATTTGACGGTACAGATCAATATGGTGTTGACCAATATGAAAAACGTGATATTAAAGAGTATTTCTGGTTTGGTACAGATGATCTTGGACGCGATTTATGGACAAGAACATGGGAAGGTACACGCGTATCATTATATATCGCTCTTTTAGCAGCAGCAATTGACTTAATAATTGGGGTTGCATATGGAGGTATTTCAGCATTCTATGGCGGTAGAGTAGATAACATTATGCAACGTATTATGGAGATTATTAACGGTATTCCATACTTAATCATCGTTATTTTAATGGTAATCATTATGGGATCTGGTATATGGTCAATTACACTCGCAATGGCAATTACAGGTTGGATAGGGATGTCGCGTATCGTTCGTGGACAAATCCTGAAATTAAAAAATCAAGAATACGTATTAGCATCTCGTACATTAGGTGCAACAAATACACAATTAATTGTAAAACACTTAATCCCGAACGTAATGGGACCAATTATCGTAATGACAATGTTTACAATTCCAACAGCGGTGTTTGGTGAGGCGTTCTTAAGCTTTATCGGTTTAGGTATTCAGCCACCATTCGCATCACTAGGTTCTCTTGTAAATGACGGTTATAAATCAATTCAAACGTATCCGCATATGATGTTCATTCCTGCGGTTGTCATCAGTATATTAATTTTAGCATTTAACTTAATGGCAGACGGATTACGCGATGCGTTAGATCCAAAAATGCGTAAGTAAAAGAGGGGAGAGGCAAAGATGAAAACATTGTTAGAGGTAAAAGATTTACAAGTCTCCTTTGATACACATGCAGGTGAAGTACAAGCTGTACGCGGCGTTACTTTTGATTTGAAAAAAGGGGAAACATTAGCGATTGTAGGAGAATCTGGTTCTGGGAAATCAGTTACTTCTAAAGCGTTAATGGGTTTAATTCCGAATCCTCCTGGACGCATTAAAAATGGTGAAATCGTATTTGAAGGTCGTGACTTAACGAAATTAACAGAAAAAGAAATGCAGCAAGTACGTGGTAAAGATATCGCGATGATTTTCCAAGATCCAATGACATCATTAAACCCAACGATGACAATTGGAAATCAAATTATGGAGGGCCTTATTAAACACCAAGGGATGAGTAAAGCAGACGCACGTAAAGTTGCGTTGGAATTAATCGACCTTGTAGGTATTCCAAATCCAGAAGCTCGTTTAAAACAATATCCGCACCAATTCTCTGGTGGTATGAGGCAGCGTGTAGTTATTGCGATGGCGTTAGCTTGTAACCCGAAATTATTGATTGCGGATGAGCCGACAACAGCGCTAGACGTTACAATTCAGGCGCAAATTTTAGAGCTTATGAAGGACATTCAGCAAAAAACAGAAGCAGCAATCATTTTCATTACGCATGACTTAGGTGTAGTGGCAAATGTTGCGGACCGCGTAGCAGTTATGTACGCTGGTAAAGTTGTTGAAATCGGAACTGTAGATGAAATTTTCTACAACCCAAAACATCCATATACTTGGGGCTTAATCGCATCTATGCCAAGTTTAGATGGTTCAGAAGAAGAGTTATATGCAATCCCTGGAACGCCTCCAGATTTATTGAAGCCGCCAAAGGGAGATGCTTTTGCACCACGTAACCCACAGGCATTAAAAATTGATTTTGAAATGGACCCACCTTTATTTAAAGTAAGTGATACACACTATGCGGCAACTTGGTTACTTCATGAGCAAGCTCCAGAAGTAAAACCGCCGGCAGTCGTTGAAAAACGTATTCTTCAAATGAAAGCAGGTGAACAACATGACTAAACAACGTGAGAAATTAATTGAAGTAAAAAATGTAAAGCAGCACTTCGACGTGAGTGGTGGTGTTGTCAAAGCGGTTAATGATATTTCATTTGATATTTACCGCGGAGAAACATTTGGTCTTGTAGGAGAATCGGGTTGTGGTAAATCAACAACTGGAAGAACGATCATTCGTTTATATGATGCAACTGCTGGTGAAGTATTGTTTGATGGTGAAAATGTACATGGTAAAAAATCACGCGCGGAACTGAAGAAATTCAACCGTAAAATGCAAATGATTTTCCAAGATCCATATGCATCATTAAACCCGCGTATGACAGTAGGGGATATTATTGCAGAAGGTATTGATATTCACGGGTTAGCGAAAAACAAAAAAGATCGTATGGACCGTGTTCATGAATTATTAAACACAGTTGGTTTAAATAAAGAGCACGCAAACCGTTTCCCGCATGAATTCTCAGGTGGACAACGTCAACGTATCGGTATCGCTCGTGCACTTGCTGTAGAACCTGAATTTATCATTGCCGATGAGCCAATCTCAGCACTTGACGTATCAATTCAGGCACAAGTTGTAAACTTACTGAAAAAGTTACAAAAAGAAAAAGGATTAACATACTTATTCATTGCCCATGATTTATCAATGGTAAAATACATTAGTGACCGCATTGGCGTAATGTATCGTGGTCAAATCGTTGAATTAACAACAAGTGATGAGTTATATGCAAATCCAATTCATCCATATACAAAATCACTATTATCAGCAATTCCACTTCCAGATCCAGATTATGAGCGCAATCGTAAACGTATCGTATACGATCCATCTCAGCACAATTATGGTAGTGAAGAACCGACAATGCGTGAAATTCGCCCAGGACATTTCGTATTATGTTCTGAAGCGGAGTATAAGAAATATAAAGAGATTTATCAATAATAAAAAATCCATTCTTCTATCACGGAAGAATGGATTTTTTTACTATATAAAAGAGTTGTCAATATTTCTCGGTAAGTCGATATATTTAAAGAATCGCAGATATAAGTTGCCTATACGAATGACTACACCTTAATTAAACGAGTATTATTGCGCCTGAACAGAAACAATCTCCTCTTGTTCTTGAGGTTTAACAAGTGCATAACGTTCCCACGCTCTACTTTTCCAGCGGAAGAACATAATAATAGCACGTGTCCATTCATCAATAGCAATTGCTAGCCAAATACCAACGAGCCCCATATCTAAATGGAAGGCAAAAAAGTAGCCGAGTGGTAAACTCATTAACACCATAGAAAATGCGCCGATTAAAACTGGGTACTTTGCGTCACCAGCTGCGCGAAGTGAATTGATGATGACGATGTTCATCGTACGTCCTGTTTCAAGTAGTACACTTAGTAAAAGAACGCTTGCACCTAACGAAATAATGTGCGGATTATCTGTAAATAGTCCCATTAATTGTGTGCGGAATGTAATAACGAGAGCAACCATACATAAAGTGACACCAATCGCCCACTTTACACTTTTCCATACACGTTCATACGCTTCATCTTTTTCACCACCGCCAACGAGGCGCCCAATAATAATAGCTGTTCCCATACCGATTGCAATAGCGAATAAATAAGTGAACATAGAAATGTTCGTAGCGTATTGTCTAGCCGCTAACGATTCCGTTCCTAAATATGTTGCATAGTATAAGAAGACAATTTGGCAAGCTTGATACATAACCTGCTCAAATGCAGATGGAATCCCAATCTTTAAAATTTTTCCGATGTATTCTTTTGATAAGGTGAAGTAGTATTGTAATTTCACACGGTACTCCATAACGCGGTACAGTAACCAGAAGAAAACGATAAGCGCGATTAGCCTGCTGGCAGCAGAAGAAATGGCAGCCCCTTGTACACCAAGCTCTGGAAAACCAAATTTCCCGAAAATGAGTACGTAGTTTCCAGCGATATGAATAATATTCATTCCAAGTGAAATAAACATCGCTTGCTTTGTGAAGCCATGTACGCGGATAATTGCGGCTAATGAATTAATAATAGCTTGAAGGAAAATAGCTCCTCCGACGATAGATAAATAGCTCTGTGCATACATAAGTACATCGCCTTGTAAGTTCATCGCCATCATCATATGTTTTGAAAATAAAAGAAAACCAGCACTTATAACGAGTCCGACCACTAAATTTAATGTGACGGCTAAAGCTGATATTTTAGATGCTTCCATAAAACGTTTGGAACCGAGGTATTGAGATACGACGATAGCTGCGCCGTTCCCGATGACTTCTAGTACCAAAATAGCGATATGGAGATATTGATTCGCTGCACCAACCCCAGATACAGCATCGTCTGATAATGCACTTAACATGAAAGTATCAGCGATCCCCATTAACATAAATAGAAAAACTTCTAGAAAAATAGGCCATGTTAATAAGAATAAACTTAATTTCTCAGTGGGCCCGTTTTTTGCCTGAATTGCTGTCATGTCCGTCCCCTCTTTACCGATATCTATTTTTAGCAAAGTGTATCGTAACATACTTTCTTAACCTTTGCACTCATTTTAACCTACATATCTTTATTATGAAGGGAGCGCTATTTTATGATAAAAACAGAAGGATAATTATGCAGAAAGTATTATAGAATATAAAATTTATTTTTATCTAATAATTTAGAAAAATATAAAAATAATTATTTCTGACATTTCAGTAAGGGAAATCAGCAATATGAAACGTTTACAAAGGTTTATTTTTTAACAGAAAATTTTAATAAAATAGAAATATAAATATACAAAAAATATATTTGTGTGTATAATATGAATTATTGGAACATATATATATTTCTATTTGTTTGAAAATGAAAGGGCTAACATTTTTGTGGAGGGTGGAAATATGAAAAAAAAGATGCCAGTTTTTGTAGTATCAACAGTAGCGATGAGCATGATGTTAGGGGCATGTAGCTACCAAAAAGATGAACCGCAAGCGAACGCAAAAGGGGATAGCGGGAAAAGCGGTGCGAAGCAAGTTATTAACTTAATTGAAACACAAGAGATTCCAACGATGGATCCAGCGTTATCAGCTGATGCAGTTTCTTCAAGAGTAATGACTAATACGATGGAAGGCTTATACAGTTTAGGAAAAGATGATAAGCTAGTTCCTGGTGTAGCGAAGGAATTCAAAAAGTCAGAAGACGGTAAAAAATATACATTTACATTACGTGAAGACGCAAAATGGTCAAATGGTGAGCCTGTGACAGCGAAAGATTTCGTATACGCATGGCAAAGAGCGATTAACCCAGATACAGCTGCGAAATCAGCGTACATTATGTATGATATAAAAAATGCAGAGAAAATTAATAAAAAAGAGATGAGTCCGGACCAATTAGGGGTAAAGGCGATTGATGATTATACATTAGAAGTGGAATTAGATAATTCCATTCCATATCTTGTAGATTTAATAGTATATCCAATCTTCTATCCTGTGAATGAAAAGTTTGTGAAAGAGCAAGGTACGAAGTTTGGTTTGGAAGCGAATACAACACTTTATAACGGACCATTTACATTAAGTGATTGGCAACATGAACGTAGCTTTAAAATGACAAAGAGCGCGTCATATTGGGATAATAAAGAAGTGAAGATTGAGGAAGTAAACTTTAATATTGTTAAAGATACGTCTACACCAATTAATTTATATGAAACAAACGCAGTCGATCGAGCGACGTTATTAGCGGAGTTCATCGATAAATATAAAGGAAAACCAGATTTCCAAACAGTAGAAGATACATCTGTATTCTTCCTTCGTTTAAATCAAAAAGATCCAGCGTTAGCAAATAAAAATATTCGTAAAGCAATTTCACTTGCTTTTGAACGTAAACCGTTCGTTGATACATTATTAAATAACGGTTCTAAGCCAGCGACAGGATTAATTCCTGATAACTTCATTAAAGGACCGGATAAAAAGGACTTCCGTGCTGTAAATGGAGATATTGTAAAACCAAACGTGAAAGAAGCGAAGAAATATTGGGAAGCTGGTAAAAAAGAGCTTGGTAAAAATGAAATCGAATTAGAGTTATTAAACGAAGATGTTGAATTATCGAAGAAAACAGGGGAATATTTAAAAGGTGAGTTAGAAAAGAATTTACCAGGTTTAACAGTGAAAATTAAACAACAACCATTCGCGCAAAAACTAAAATTGGAAGATGCGGGCGATTTCGTCATGTCATTCTCTGGATGGAGTGCAGACTTCCCAGATCCAATTACATATCTTGATATGTTTGTAACTGATGGATCACAAAATAAAATGAAATATTCTAATCCGAAATATGATGAGATCATCATGAAAGCGAAAAAAGATGGAAGCGATGTAAATGCTCGTTGGAAAAGCTTACTAGAAGCAGAGAAAATGTTACTTGATGACGCTGCGATTGTACCGGTATATCAACGTGGTAGAGCATACTTACAAAGAGATTCCATTAAAAATATGTACAACCATAAATATGGCGGCGATTTAAGCTTTAAATGGGCGTCAGTAGAGAAATAAGAAAAAAGCAGGTAATTGCCTGCTTTTTTTAATACGTACGTTTCTTATAAATACCTTTCCCGCCAACCTCGTTCCAGCCGGATTGTACATCCAAACTTTTATTAACAAACTTCATCTTTTCTTTTCCGCCAAAGAGTTTTTCACCAATGCTATTTGTAATGACACCAATCAATGCTGTTATTCCGATGATGAGGGCAGCAACAGTGACAAAATCAATAAAAAAAGCAATCATTTGCAAATTCCCCCTTTGCCTGTCTGTATTTTTATTGTATGAGATAAAAGATGAAAAAGAAAGAAATGTCAGAAAAATATTTAATATATTTTAGAAATCGTATAGACATGAACGAGAATGTTTGTTAAAATAAGAACAAACGTTCTTTTAATTCTCACTTATATAGTCTTACATTTCTTAATTGATTTATCAAAAAAAGGTAAGAAAACGTTCTCTTTTTCATAGAAAAGATTATGAGGAAATAACTATAAATCATATGAAAAATCTATGAAAAGCAAGCGTTAAGAGGGTTGAAGATTATTGTTAAAGAACAGATGAAGTAAGTGTGATTATGTTACATAGCAGTGAAATGCACGGAAGAGTTTTCTCAATTAGAAGGAAATTTACTGTATATTTCTTGCAAAATCTATTGTATAATGATTATAGAAGTTACTTATTAAAAGTAATTGTTGTTTACTAAAAGTTGTTGCTTACATGAAAAGCAATTTTTGCACTTTGTTTTAAGACAAGGTATCGCGAAAAATTGCTGAATTAAGAAATTTAAACTGTAATTAGTACAGAATTTGTACTCTTTAAGGAGAGTGAGCTTTGTATGGTAACATTATATAGTTCTCCAAGCTGTACGTCTTGTAGAAAGGCGAAATTATGGCTAGAGGAAAATCATATTCCTTATACAGAACGTAATATTTTCTCAGATCCGTTAACGATTGAGGAAATTAAAGAGATTTTACGCATGACAGAAAGCGGAACGGATGAGATTATTTCTACTCGTTCGAAAGTTTTCCAAGAATTAAATGTAAACTTAGAGTCTTTACCACTTCAAGATTTATATAAGATGATTCGTGACTATCCAGGGATTTTACGTCGTCCAATTATGATTGACGAGAAACGCCTTCAAGTAGGTTACAATGAAGACGAAATCCGCCGTTTCTTACCACGTACAGTAAGAACGTTCCAATTACGTGAAGCACAGCGTCTTGTAAATTAATTATAATAATATGAAAACCTTCTACCTATTATATAGTAGAAGGTTTTTTTTAATGTTTCACATTTCGTAATCGAACTCGTTGAACGATAAAACCGATGCATAAGATGGTGAAAATAAATAAGTAAGGAATGCCTGCAGTGAAACTTGGGTTGTTATGAAAAAAGGTTGCCAGTCTGTCTTCATGTGTGACCATTTTTCCTGCTGTATAAGCGAGAATTGCTGCCCCGCAATAAATGAGGAATGGAAAGCGTTCCATAAGTATTAAAATGAGTTTGCTGCCCCAAATAATAATCGGGATAGAAATGAGTAAACCGATTATTACGAGTAAAAATCTTCCGTGAGCTGCCCCTGCAATGGCGATAACGTTGTCAAATCCCATAACAAGGTCCGCGAATACAATTGTACGCACAGCTTGAAATAAAGTTGTTTTTCCTTGAATAGAAGAAAGATCGTTGCTATTATCAGTTAGTAAATTTACTGCAATGAATGTAAGTAAAATGCCCCCGATAAGTTGCAGAAATGGAATGTCGAGCAAATAGACAGCTAGTATAGTAAGGATAATTCTTAGTACGATTGCTAAAAGAGTACCGATCAAAATAGCTTTATTTCGTTTCGATTCAGGTAAATTTCGGCTAGCTAGTGCGATGACAATTGCGTTGTCACCACCTAATACAACATCGATACCGACAATCATTAGTACAGATGTTAAAAACTCTAAGTCCATTCGTCTGCCTCCATTTATGATGTTTTAATAAGCGAACTATATGTATGTGGTGAAAAGGACTAAAGCATCTTCTCTAATAAAAGTTTCACTTTATTACAGTGTACGGGGGAAGATGGAAATGTATGTCCAAATTTTTTATAAGTGAGTAATCGCCACAATGATATATTTGTGTATACCATTGAATGAAGATAGGTATATAACTATTTTTGTAAAATAAATCGATTTTATTTCCATTCTGGAGAATCTTATCATAAAATGAGAGTACAAGAATCTATTGATTTGTCATATGAGTGGGGAATCCCTTCATAACAATTCTAAGCAGGAAGGGAGAGTTGTATTTTGGATATTGAAAGAATTAATGATCATACGATGAAATTTTTTATTACGTACATTGATATAGAGGACAGAGGCTTTAATCGTGAGGAAATTTGGTATGACCGCGAAAGAAGCGAAGAGCTCTTTTGGGAAATGATGGACGAAGCTCGTGATCATGACGATTTCTTTATTGATGGGCCGTTATGGATTCAAGTGCAAGCAGTCGATAAAGGGATTGAAGTACTTGTAACGAAAGCAGAACTTTCAAAGGATGGACAAAAGCTAGAACTACCAATAGGTGTAGATAAAATTATAGACATTCCTCTAGATGAAGGTATTGAATCATTATTCCAGCAAGAAGTAGTGGAAGAGGTAGAAGAACAAGCAGGTACAAACTTTAACGAAGATGGTACGTTTGGCTTTTTAATTAAGTTTAATGATTTTGAAGATGTCATTTCATTAAGCCACCGTCTTATCTTTGAAGATATAAAAGATGAGCTGTATTCATTTGAGGACCGCTATTATGTATATGTGGAATTCGATGAAGTGCTACATGATGAAGAAGAAATTGATCGCATTTTAAGCATTGTTTTAGAATACGGAGAAGAATCAACTTTAACAATTCATCGTGTAAGTGAGTATGGGAAACAAATTGTGAAAGAGCATGCGCTTGAAATAATTCGCAATAATTTTCCTGCTAAAACGTAGGCCGATTTCTGTAGTATGAAATCGGCTTTTTATATGAAGAATAGGAAAGCTTTCTTAGTAAGGAGGTAAGAGATGAAAAATACGTTAAAGTTGATTTTTTTTGTGTTACTATTGTTTGCATTATTTGTGTCATTACGTATGTTTATTGATGTAGCGTTTTATTCGGATGTAATTGGGATAAAAGATGTTTCGATTTTAGGTATTATTAGTATTTTATTTACGGTATCTGCATTTTTAATTGGCTGCGTTATTTTCTTAGAGAACCGTCATCCGTCAAAAACACTTACATGGCTCATTGTGTTAGGGATTTTTCCGGTATTTGGATTTTTCGCTTATTTATTATTCGGACAGAACTTTCGGAGGAAGAGAATGTTCCAAAAGAAGGCGTTGCTCGATGAACAAGCGTTTTTACAATATAAGGGGCATGAAGATTACGAAGAACGGATTTTGCGCAATCATAAGCATCAAGAGCTGTTATTTCGTTTAGCGGATCGCTTAGGCGCTTTAAATATTTCATTTCAAACTGAAACGAGAACATTAACAAATGGAGATGAAACGTTTCAGGCTATTTTAGATGGATTAAAACGAGCGAAACATCACATTCATATGGAATATTACATTGTGCGTGATGATAAGCTTGGAACAGAAATTAAAGATATTTTAATACAAAAATCAAAAGAAGGCGTAGTCGTTCGTTTTTTATATGATGCGGTTGGAAGTTTTAAATTATCAAAATCATATATTGAAGAATTAAACGACGCAGGTGTCGAAATGATTCCGTTCTTCCCTGTACGCTTTCCGATTTTAAACGATAAGATTAATTATCGAAACCACCGAAAAATCGTTATTATTGATGGAAATGAAGGATTTGTAGGTGGATTAAATATTGGTGATGAATATTTAGGGAAGGATAAGTACTTCGGCTTTTGGCGAGACACACATTTATATTTACGTGGTGAAGCTGTGCAAAGTTTGCAGCTTATTTTCCTTCAAGATTGGTTTTATATGACTGGTGAGGCTGTGCTAGCCCCTGAATATTTACAAGCGAAAGCAGTTGAGGGGGAGCATTGGGGAGGCGTGCAGCTCGTTGCAGGTGGACCGGATAATAAATGGGAAACAATTAAACATTTATATTTTGCCATGATTGCTTCTGCGCGGAAATCCATTTGGATTGCAACGCCGTATTTCATCCCGGATGATGATATTTTGTCCGCATTAAAAGTAGCGGCACTTGCTGGTATCGATGTTCGTTTGTTAATGCCGAGTAAGCCTGATAAGCGCACTGTCTTTTATGCATCAAGGTCATACTTCCCAGAGCTTTTAGATGCAGGGGTAAAGATATATGAATACGAAAAAGGTTTTCTTCATAGTAAAGTTGTCATTGTCGATTCTGATTTAGCTTCAATTGGGACAGCTAATATGGATATGAGAAGTTTTCATTTGAACTTTGAAGTAAATGCCTTTTTATATGATACAGATAGCATTCGAAAACTTGTTCAAGATTTTAAAGACGATTTAGAAGAATCCAGTGAAATTCACGTCGATCGTTTTCATAAAAGGCGTCTGCATAGAAGAATTGTTGAATCAACGTATCGGTTATTATCGCCATTATTATAAAAAGAGATGTCCGAAATTGGGACATCTCTTTTTTAAAAGGAATTTGTAATAAATTGTAGAATATAAGGAGCTGAAAGGGTGTGATTCCGATGTTTATCGCCAAAAGAGAAAACGGAGAGAAAATTCATCTACTCTATCATCATGATGAAGAGATTTTACATCGTATGCGGAAAAGGGAAAGCTTCGTTTGCATAGCTTGTGGGAAAAAAGTACTAATGAGATTAGGAAAACAAAAAAAGTGGCATTTTGCTCATAAGAAAGAAGATTCATGTTTAGCCTTTTATGAAGCAGAATCTATGTATCATAGGCACGGTAAAGAATTGTTATATAGATGGTTCAAACGTCAAAACTTTCATGTAGATATAGAGCATTATTTACCAGAGATTCAGCAGCGACCAGATATTTTCATAGAGAGAGCAGGGAGAAAAGTTGCGATTGAATACCAGTGCGCGAATCTCTCTATAGAACAGCTGTACAAACGAACCTATTCGTATTGGCGAGCTGGTATACAGGTCATTTGGATTATTGGTGGAAATCAATTGAAAAAGCACTCTGCCTATTGGGTGAAATTTTCCTCCCTTATGGCTTTCTCCTTACAATCTTATCCTCAGCCACTTCTTATTTTCTTCTGCTCGAAACAAAAATCATTTATGAAATGCGCGTTTCTCACTTCGTTTTCTACAAGCGTCTCTTTCTCACATATTATATATTTACCAACTGAAACGACTACTTTTGAAATGCTCTTTTCTTCTGTTCCTTTTCAAAAGGAGATATTAGAACGAGAATGGAAGAAGCGAAAGGACTATTTTCGAAAAAATGCTTTGCCTATTTGGAATTATAATCATAAATCACTATTACGCCTCTTATATCACTGTAAATGTACCCCAGCAAATTTCCCTTCTGAAATTGGTGTGCCGCTTCCGTCCTCATTTGCTTTTCAAACAAATCCATTTATATGGCAAGCTTTTTTATATATGAAGTGTATAGGCGAGCTTGCGGTAGGGGATTATATTTCCCTTCCATACGTGTGGAGTTATATAAAAAAGTATACGAAAAGGCGTATGCTCCCGTACTTTTCACAGCATATATGGAAAGTAGCAGTTACTGAGTATATGACATTTTTATGCTATACAGGTGTATTACGTAAAGTAGGGACTTATAAGTACCAGAAAATACGGGGGATAGTTATGGTAAAAACAGAGGAGGAAGTTATGAAATATGATGAAAGTAGTTTAGCGTATGCCTTATCTTTATTTGAGGCAAAGTACAACATGAGAGAAGGAAAAGCGGATATAATAAAGACTGATCGTGAAGGAATTACATAAGAAAAATCGAATTGTATGTAAGTAGAGATATTTAAAGGAGGGCTTAAAGCATGTCTGAACAAAACACAGCAAAAACATTACCGGATCGTAACGAGATTGAAGAATCAAGTACGTGGCGATTAGAAGATATTTTCCAAACAGATGCAGAATGGGAACAAGAATTCCAAGCTATTAAAGAGCTATTACCGAAGTTAACTGAATTTAAAGGGAAACTTGGTGACTCTGCGAACAATTTACTTGAAGCATTGCAATATGAAGATGAAATTTCAATGCGATTAGGTAAGCTATATACATATGCACATATGCGTTACGATCAAGATACAACAAACTCTGTGTATCAA
The DNA here is from genome assembly GCF_022663305.1 of Bacillus cereus group sp. BfR-BA-01408. Taxonomy (NCBI): domain Bacteria; kingdom Bacillati; phylum Bacillota; class Bacilli; order Caryophanales; family Bacillaceae; genus Bacillus; species Bacillus cereus group sp. BfR-BA-01408. The sequence goes on from NZ_JAKUFF010000036.1 coordinate 36,387, forward strand.
GCGTTAAATGACCGTGCAACAAATTTATATTCACAAGTATCTAGTAGCACAGCATATATTGTGCCTGAAATTTTATCGATTTCAGAAGATACATTGCAAACATTCTTGAAAGAAAATAGAGAATTAAGTGTATATGAACATGCGTTAGAAGAAATTACGCGTCAACGCCCTCACGTATTATCTGAAGCGGAAGAGGCTTTATTAGCAGAAGCATCTGAAGTAATGAGTGCGTCAAGTAATACATTTGGTATGTTGAATAATGCGGATTTGAAATTCCCATCTATTAAAGGTGAGGATGGAGAAGAAGTAGAAATTACACATGGCCGTTACATTCAGTTTTTAGAAAGTGATGATCGTCGTGTGCGTGAAGATGCATTCAAAGCTGTATATGAAACGTACGGAAAATATAAGAACACATTTGCAAGTACGTTAAGCGGAGCTGTAAAGCGTAATAATTTCAATGCACGTGTTCGTAAATATGACTCTGCACGTCAAGCAGCATTAAGTAATAATAATATTCCTGAAGCGGTGTATGATCAACTTGTTCAATCTGTAAATGACAATTTACACTTGCTACATCGTTACATTGATATTCGTAAGCGTGCACTAGGGCTTGATGAGCTTCATATGTATGATTTATATACACCACTTGTACCAGAAGTGAAAATGAATGTGAAATATGAAGAAGCGCAAGACATGTTATTAAAGTCTTTACATGTACTTGGTGATGAGTATGTTGATATTTTGAAAGAAGCATATGAAAATCGCTGGGTAGATGTGTATGAGAATAAAGGAAAACGAAGCGGAGCATATTCATCTGGTGCATATGGAACAAATCCTTATATTTTAATGAACTGGCATGATAATGTAAATAATTTATTTACACTTGCTCATGAATTTGGCCATTCTGTCCATAGTTACTACACAAGAAAAACGCAGCCGCACGTATACGGGGATTATTCAATCTTTGTTGCGGAAGTAGCATCAACTTGTAATGAAGCGCTTCTAAACGATTATTTATTAAAAACGACAGAAGATAAGAAAGAGCGTCTATACTTATTAAATCATTATTTAGAAGGATTCCGTGGTACTGTATTCCGTCAAACGATGTTCGCAGAGTTTGAGCATATTATTCATAAGAAAGTACAAGAGGGACATGCGGTAACACCAGACATGCTAACGGAGATCTACTATGATTTAAATAAGAAATATTTCGGTGATGCTTTAGTAATTGATGAAGAAATTGGTTTAGAGTGGTCTCGTATTCCGCACTTCTACTACAACTATTACGTATACCAATACGCAACAGGATTTAGTGCAGCAACGGCTCTATCTAAACAAATTTTAGAAGAAGGGCAACCAGCAGTAGAACGTTACATTAATGAGTTCTTAAAAGCAGGAAGCTCAGATTACCCAATTGAAGTGCTGAAAAAAGCTGGAGTAGATATGGCATCTCCAGAACCGGTAAAAGAAGCATTGCAAGTATTTGAAGAGAAATTAAATGAATTAGAAGCATTATTATTTGAAGAGAAGTAATAGAAAAGACGAGGAATTTGCCTCGTCTTTTTCTTGATGTCATTTTGTCGATATTTGTCGAGAAAATAAATCGAATTGTCTTCTTTTTTCTAAACTAGAAGGCAGTTTTACAGTTCATTAAAACCCTTTAAATCGTTTTTTATGGTTGAAATAAGAGAGAGCGATGACAATGACTCCGAATAAAAGAGGAAAGGCAATCATTTTAGGAAAAGCTTGTAGTAGAGAGAGGATGTACAAGAAAAAAGAAACGATGACGGCTAGAATGATAAGTAAAATATACGTTTTTTTCATACAAAACACCTCCAAAATAGCTTTTTTATAGCTTATTCAAAAATGAAAACGTTTAGAATGTGACAAAAGTGTGAAATTCGACAAAAGGGGTTGTCATCTGACGTCGAATCTTGTAATATAATAAGCGTGAACGAATTCACATACAAACATATACCCCTTTGTTTGAACGTGAAAATTTCTCCCATCCCCTTTAATATTTTTATAAGCCGTAAAGAAAAAGACCTGGTGTTTACACCAGGTCTTTTTCTTTTGCTATCCATTTCCAATAACGCTCACATTTTACGTCAATCATTTGTACTTTTCGTTTCAGTTGTAATTTTTTTAGTTCACGTTCAATTTCTTGCTTCGAGCAGTCATATATAAATGCTACTTCTTTTGAAGAGATAAATTGTGTCGCTTCCAGTAATACTTCTAAAGGTGGTAATGGCTCTGGCTCGATTTCACATTTTACAAGTTCTTTCAATAATTGTACGTAGACGTCGTAGGAATACGTTCCAGCGATTTTAATACCTTCTTCATCTGAATTTGCATGAAAGAATACGAGAGAAGGTATTTCTGTAATATGCATTTCATTTGTGAATTTTAAGTCACATTGGAAAGCCTTTTTTGCGCTAGCGGAATATAGGTCTTTTTTAAATTCTTCTACATCAATATTGCTATCTTTTGCGCATGCAAGTAATAATTCGCAGTCAGGATTTGATACATTTTCAAGGAAAATGTATTCTTGGAGTTTTCGCAAAAACTTCGAACCTGCTTTTCGGCCCTGCAACTCCGCTGCTTTAATTGCCATCGAAACTAAATATGGTGTTGACGATGCTTCTTGCATATGTACCTTTCCATCACATGAAAAACCTTGTAAACTTGTTGTCTTTTCCCACACAAATCGAATATTAGCAGGTTTATTCCATTTGTGTGAGGAAGCGTTCGTTCCGTCCACTTTTCCTGTTACGATATGACGAATAGAGAAGTATTTCCCGTACTCAAGCCATAGTTTAATAATAAAGGGCTCAATTTCCCAGCAATCTTTACAAAGTGGATCAATAAATAAATATGCTTCTACAGACTTATGCTCACATGCGGAAGGAGATGGCATATTGATATGCTTTGCTTCCTGTTTATCCATTATATTTCACCTGTTTCGTTTGGAGTATTAACCATATGCTGAGCAGTTAATGCTAAACGTTCAAAAACGAACTCTCTTATATGACCGTGTACTCCTGTGTCATCCATTGCTTGCTCCATGCACGATAGCCAAGCCTCTGCTCGTTTTGGAGTAATCTCAAACGGGAGATGGCGTGCTCTTAACATAGGATGACCATGTTCTTCAGTGTACAAATTAGGACCACCTAAATATTGTGTTAAAAATTGTTTCTGCTTCCTAGCTGTTTCTGTTAAATCATCCGGGAAGATGGGAGATAGGTCAGGGTGTTTACTGACATAGGAATAAAATGTGTCTACTAATATTGCAATGCATTGTTCACCGCCAATTGCTTCAAATGGTGTCATCGGTTGCTTGCTCATCCTTTTAAACTCCTTTTTCCATGAAATGTATATCTATTGTAGCAATGGAATGTTAGGGAGGGCAAATAAACAGCCTTCATAACGTTCTTTGCTTATTCTACAGATGTAAAAGAATCTTTTCTTTTTCAAAAAGTGAGATGTATCCACTAGTAGAACGTATTCACTAGTGGAATTTTCACTTTAGCGTGCTTTGTTTTGTTTGGCAAGGAAAAAGCGTTTTACTTTATTATTTGTATGACGGATTGGTATGTCGTGTTGCTTTAACAAATGAATAAATGAAGCTTTGCCTGCTTCTTCATCTTGCACTTCAAATTCAATTTCATAATCATCGTGATTGTAATAGAAACTATGATCAAAGACAAGCGTTCCGCCTTCAAATAGTGTTTCGGCTCTTTCAGTTGTTAAACTACCCATATAAGTTAAAGCAGAAACAGGAATTTGTAATGTGTGTAGTTGATCTACTACAGCGCCTTGAATAATTGTATTTGTTTCCATCATCAATCTTGCTTCATCTGCTGTTATAACTTGATGCGTTTCTAACAAGCCGACTTCTGCAGGTTGTTTCAATGTTAATGTATAAGTTGCTCCTTTATGACGAATACGAAGTGCAGAGCCAGCTTCTTTTAATGAGAAGTTCGGTGTTTCAAAGTAGTGATTCACCTGTTTCGTAAATCCTTCAATAGAGAATGATTTACATAATGTATTGAATTCTTCTTCTGTAACAATATTTTTAAATTCAATTTCAATTTCTTGTGTCATTGTATGCGCGCTCCTTTTGAAAAATAATTCTTTACACATTATCGCTTTTTCACAAATTTGGTTCAATGTTTTATTTGTTTGCGTCCATGTTATGATACAATAATACTGTTAAGTAAGACAGGAAGTTGAGATGGAGGAGTTAGAGCATGCAAAATAAAATCCAAGTTAAGAGCGTAGAAAAGAGAGAGAATGCTCTTATTTTTTGTGCGGAAAATAGTGAAATAGAGGTAAAGGAGTTAAGTGCGCGTAATCACGTACTTGTAGACTCAGATAATTTATCATTTTTATATATCTTAGAAAACGAATCATCTTTCATTTATGTAAGCATTCCACACACATGCTGGGAAGCAATGCATGAAGCGATGAATAACGACGTGGTTATGTTCGTTCGCGTGAATGACATTGAAATGGAATTAGAAGGTTTAAAAGAAGAAGTAGAATATTTAGTTGAAAATATTGAAGGTAATGCAAATTACGGAGAAGAACTAGTAACTGCTGTAGAAAAAGTATTTCTATAAGCAAATGGATTGATTTTGGTGGTGGTTGAAATGAATCGAAATTGGGAAGAATTTTTAGCACCTTACCACCAAGCGGTGGCAGAGCTGAAAGTGAAACTAAAAGGAATGCGTACTCAATTTGCAATGTTAACAGAGCATTCTCCAATTGAGTTTGTAACAGGAAGGGTAAAGTCGGTTGCAAGTATTATTGATAAAGCGGAGAAGAGAAATGTACCGTTAGACAGGCTAAGAGAAGATATGCAAGACATCGCGGGCCTTCGAATGATGTGTCAATTTGTTGATGAGATTAAGCCTGTTGTAGAATATCTTCGAAAGCGAAATGACTTTGAAATCGTGGAAGAACGTGATTACGTCACGCAGAAGAAAGATAGCGGTTATCGTTCTTATCACGTTGTCATTAGTTACCCAGTTCAAACGATTCAAGGTGAACAAAAAGTATTGGTAGAAATCCAAATACGTACGCTAGCAATGAACTTTTGGGCAACAATTGAGCATTCTTTAAATTATAAATATAGTGGACGTTTTCCTGAAGATATTAAAATACGCTTGCAACGTGCAGCGGAAGCAGCATTTTTATTAGATGAAGAAATGTCTTCTATCCGTCTTGAAATTCAAGAAGCGCAGAAAGCTTTTTCAAGAAAGCAAGAAACGAAAGATTCCGAATCATAAACTAAAGGGTGTTGGGCGATGAAATTTACAATTATGTCAAAGGGAGATCAATCATCAGATGCACTGGCAAGCACGATGAAAGAATACTTGCTAGATTTTGGATTTATAATGGATGAACAGGAACCCGATATTGTAATTTCTGTTGGGGGAGATGGAACGCTTTTATATGCGTTTCATCGTTATTATAATCGATTGGATGAAACAGCATTTGTTGGTGTACATACAGGGCATTTAGGTTTCTATGCAGATTGGTTACCGACAGAAGTAGAGAAATTAGTAATTGCAATTGCTAAAACACCATTCCAAGTGGTGGAATATCCGCTTTTAGAAGTGATTATTCGCTATGTGAATGGGAGCAAAGAGTCACAGTATTTAGCGATGAATGAAGCGACTGTGAAAAGTGCAGAAGGTACATTAGTAACAGAAGTGGAAATACGCGGAGAGTACTTTGAAACGTTCCGCGGGGATGGCCTTTGTATTTCTACTCCTTCGGGAAGTACTGCGTATAATAAGGCACTTGGCGGAGCAATTATTCACCCTTCTATTGAAGCGATCCAAATTGCAGAAATGGCATCTATTAATAACCGTGTGTTTCGTACGGTAGGTTCGCCGCTCGTATTGCCGAAACATCATACATGCGTGCTGAAGCCGACTGCAGGAATGAACTTACAAATTACGGTGGACCATTTAACGATGGTTCATCAAGATGTGAAATCAATTCAGTATCGCGTGGCAAACGAGAAAGTACGATTTGTTCGTTTCCGTCCATTTCCGTTCTGGAAACGAGTTCGTGACTCGTTTGTTGCAGATAAATAGAAAGGGTTTATATATTTGAACAGATTTACATTGAAATGGGATATAGAATCGGCCCAAGAGGGAACTTTAGTTAGAGAATTTCTAAAAACAAAAGGGATTTCTAAAGCCGCATTAACGGATATAAAGTTTCATGGCGGATCTATAGAAGTAAATGGTCAACATACGAGCGTTCGTCATCGGTTGCAAGCTGGTGAAGAATTACGTGTCTTTTTTCCCGTGGAGGAAAGAAGTGAAGGGATGATTGCAGAAGATATTCCTTTATGTATCGTATATGAAGATGATGCAGTTCTTGTCATAAACAAAGAGGCGAACATGTCAACGATTCCGTCTAGAGAACATCCGGCTGGAAGTGTTGCAAATGCGCTTTTATCTCATTATGATAAGCAACATCTTGCAAGTACGGTGCACATCGTAACGAGGTTAGATCGTGATACTTCAGGGCTTATGCTTATTGCAAAAAATCGTTTCGTACATCATCTTTTATCGAAACAGCATCAACAAAAAGCTGTGAAAAGAACGTATGAAGCGATCGTTCACGGTGAGATGGTAGAAAGAGAAGGGACGATTGACGCACCGATTGGACGAAAATCGGATAGCATTATTGAGCGAACCGTTTGTGAGGAGGGGCAAAGAGCCGTTACTCATTTTAGAGTGATCGATAGCGCCAATCATAAGACGCATGTATCACTTGAGCTCGATACAGGGAGAACGCATCAAATTCGTGTACATATGGCGCACATAGGACATCCGCTACTTGGCGATAATTTATATGGTGGAAAAAGAGATGAAATGAAGCGACAAGCGCTTCACAGTACATCCTTGACGTTTTATCATCCTATTTTAGAGAAAGAAATGTCTTTCACTACACCGATTCCAAGCGATATGCAAGCGGTATTAAGACATACTTAAAAAGGGAACAAAATTCTTATGTAACGAAGAATTTTGTTCCCTTTTTTCTTAGCGGAATAATATTAAAATTTGATTGTCGCCCGTGCGCTTTATAACGAAAAAGCCACTTTCAGATTTTGTAGCAATGCCATCGTTATTTGGACGACAATATCCATGCGTTTCGCAAGTACCGTCATCACGTACTAACATTTGTCCAATTAATCCGACAGGAAGCCACTCGTTACGGTCTTTTCTTGCTATATATTTGCAAGCTGGATCCCATTCTGTATTTAAAAGAGGTTGTATGTCTTGCGATTCCGTACGTACATATTGACGTTTTCCAAAGCTATCTGTTTTATAGCGTTTTTGCCAACTTAAAGCGCCGCTATTTCCTATAAGAGCGGGGGTGGCGCTAGATATTCCTAAGATGAATGAATCGTTTGAAGTAGCGATTCGAATTTTTTCTTCGCTACTAAATGTAACGAAATAACCTACATCAATGAAAGTATTGTCTACTGTTTCGAACATTTGCGCAAAATCAGTTCCGCTTGCATTGTAAGAAGCACCCTCAATGTACATTTCTCCATTATGAGCAAGCCACTTTGCACCGATATTATGATCGGTTTCATTTGTACCGTTTGCAATAAACCAAGAATAAGATTCATCTGCTGTGCCGAAGCGCCCCATAATATGGCTACCTGCAAAATGAGCTGTTGATGTATGATTACCTTCCGCATGAGAAGAGAATCCGTTAGCGATAGTCGCGGTTCCTTCTGCATGTGCTGCTTCGCCTAAAGCGATTGTATGTTTACCTTCCGCATGAGAATAGGAGCCACCTGCTGTCGTTTCACTTCCTTCACTATGGGAACTATGTCCAGTTGCTTTCGTTTTTGATCCTTCTGCATGAGAGAAAGAACCT